>CAZBKV010000163.1:0-5425 GCA_964492575.1 uncultured Verrucomicrobiota bacterium
AGGAGAAGGGGTGGGATTTTCGGATGAGGGGAAAAGGCGGCGCTTTTTGTTACAAGATTGTTGAGCGGTTGTTACTTCGTGATCACAAATCTATGCCAATCTCTCAACCTGTGAAGCGAAGGATCCTGGTAGTCGATGACGAGCCGGATACGGTGGAGTTGATCGAATACAATCTGCGAAATGCCGGGTTTGAAGTCCTGATTGCGTACAACGGGCAGGAGGCCCTGCAGCGAGCACGTCGGGAGCAACCGGACTTGATCGTGCTGGATTTGATGCTTCCAGAGATCGACGGCCTGGACGTCTGCAAGGCCTTGCGTCGGGATCCCATGACGGCCGATATCCCGATTTTAATGTGTACAGCTCGGGCGAGTGAGACGGATCGGATCGTGGGGTTGGAAATCGGAGCGGATGACTATGTGACCAAACCGTTTAGCCCTCGGGAGTTGGTCCTTCGAATCAAAAATCTACTAAAACGGATTCAGCCGGTCGGTGTTCGAGGGGAACAGATTCGGGTGGAAGGTCTTCGAATCGACCTGCCGCGGCATCGGGTGGAAGTGGAAGGGCAACCGGTGGAATTGACGGCTACGGAGTTTAAGCTGTTGGCCACCCTGGCCCAACGGATGGGAAGGGTTCAGAGTCGGGAGGTTTTGCTCCGGGACGTGTGGGGATACGACCAGTGGGTCGACACTCGGACGGTGGATACACATATCCGACGCCTTCGAGAAAAACTAGGGCCGGCCGCCCGGTGGATTGAAACGATCCGAGGAGTGGGCTACCGTTTCCGAGAACCATAGAAGAAAGAGGAACCCGTCTCATGAACGATTGGTTCGGGTGGTTGGGGTGGATCCTTGGAGGCGTAGGACTGGCATGGGGATTTGTCCTGTGTCGGTCAAAGCGGGGTCGATCCCCCGCAGACATTTCCTCCTCAAATCCCTCCATCCATTCTCCCGTGCAGGAGGAATCGAAAGAGGAACCTCCGTCTCCACTTCCTCCTCTTTTTCTGGAATTCGTGGAACGGCTTCAGGATGGGGTCTTAGTTTTGGATGAGGAAGGACGGATCTTGTTTGTCAACGCCGCCTTGCGACGGCTTTTTCAGGATCCGAAACTCTCCCTGGGAGAATCCTTGGAACATTCTACGGCCCTTCGGCCAATCCGACCGCTGTGGAAAAAGCCAGAGAGCTCAGGTCCCCAAACTCTTACCCTTCAACTTCCGGATCTCTCCCATCGGGTCGTTGAGGTTCAACGAGTGCCTTTTGAATACCATCAGAGGCGTTATTCCCTCTTCCTTTTCCACGACATCACCCGGCTGGAAAAACTGGAACGGATGCGAGAGGAGTTTGTGGCCAACGTCAGCCATGAACTGCGCAGTCCCCTGACAATTATCAAGGGATATGTGGAAACCTTGCAGGATGGAGCCCTTCAAGATCCGGAAATCGCTCCACGGTTTTTGGAAAAGATCTCCCGACACGTACAACGGCTGGAATTTCTCATCCAAGATCTCCTAACCCTGACCCAACTAGAATCCGGTCAACTGACCTTACAATTTCAGCCGGTTCGGTTACGAGAGGCCGCCGACCGTGCCATCAGTGATCTTTCGGAAAAGGCGGCTCAACGTCGGATTTCCATTACAAACCTGATCCGCGAAGAATGGGTCGTCCGCGCCGATCCGGATCGGCTTCACCAAGTCCTGATCAACCTTCTCGACAATGCCATCAAATACGGACGGGAGGCTGGACACATCATTCTTGGGGCTCGGGCAAAGGGCAACGAATTGGTCGAAGCATGGGTTCAGGACGACGGACCTGGCATCCCTTCCTACGCACTGGAACGGGTGTTCGAGCGATTTTACCGGGTCGATAAAGCCCGATCGAGGGAACAAGGCGGGACTGGGCTGGGCCTTTCCATTGTCAAACACATCATCCAAGCCCACGGGGGCCAGGTTTCGGTCCAAAGCCAGCTGGGGAAAGGCACAACCTTCTTTTTCACCCTCCCTCTTCAGAAGGCCTTCGAACAGAAAACCTCTGAATCAGACGTGGAAAATTTGTCTTCCCCACAGTCCTAGTCCATACTAACCGACGGAAATGAGACGGCATCCAGGGTTTGGCACCCACACAGACCCAACCTTTCACTCTCAACCACGACCGGTGGGGGAGGTTATCCGCCGTATCGGCGTTTACCTCTTCCCTTACAAATGGCTGGCCCTTGGGACAATCCTGTGTGCCGTCCTCTCTCTTGGATTCGGCTTCCTCTATCCCAAGCTGACTCGGATTCTCATCGACAAGGTTCTTGCCCAAGGCCAAGCCCAATGGCTCGCACCAGCCGCCTTAGGACTGCTAGGAGCCTTTCTCTTACGAGAGGTTTTTAACAGCCTCCGAATTCGGATTAATAACCGACTGGAACAAAATGTCGTCTATGACCTCCGCTGCGAACTCTTCCGCCGTCTCCAACGACTCCCGGCTTTTTGGTTCGATCAACGTTCCTCCGGCGACCTGATGACCCGGGTCATGGAAGACGTCAACCATGTAGAGCGATTTCTGGTCGATGGAGTAGAACAGGGGACTGTGGCGCTGTTAAGCATTGCAGGCGCCCTGGCCATCATGTTTTGGACCAACCTACGTCTGGCCCTCGCCGCCTTAATTCCGGCCCCGTTGTTGGTGATCGGAGCTCTCTGGTATACCCTGACCGCTCATCGCCGGTACCGTAGCCAGCGAGTCGCCGCAAGTGAATTGAATGCCCTGCTTTTAGATGACCTTCAGGGGATCCGGGAGATCAAAGCCTATGGTCGAGAGGATTTTGAAGATCAACGATTTGCCCACGCAGCCGAGAAGGTTCGGCAAACCAGCCTGCGAGTTATGCGGGCATGGGCCTGGTACGGCCCGGCCATGCACTTTATCGGCTATTTTGGAATCGGCCTGGTGCTTTGGGTCGGTGGAGCGGAAGTGTTGGCAGGACGGCTTCAAGTTGGTCAGCTTGTCGCCTTTATGCTATATGCCGGGATGTTCTTTTACGAACCGATCGGCCGGCTCCACGGACTGAATCAAATGCTTCAATCGGCCCGAGCGGCCGCAGCTCGAATCTTTGATATTTTGGATGCGCCGGTGGAAAGGATCGATCGACCCCGTCGGTTGCCAGAACCGGTCCGTGGCCATGTCCGATACGAGGAGGTCTGGTTTCAATATCGGCCGGATCGGGTAGTTCTTCGGGATATCTCCTTCGAAGCCCAGCCCGGACAAATGGTGGCCTTGGTCGGACCGACCGGAGCAGGAAAAACCACCCTTGTCCACCTCCTCTTAGCTTTCTATGAGCCGACACGCGGTAGGATCCTTATTGATGGACAAGACATTCGCGAGGTGGCTTTGGATTCGTTACGTCGTCAAATCGCCATTGTCCGCCAAGAACCGTTCCTCTTTAACGGCACGGTGCGTGAAAACATTCTTTACGGTCGGCCCGAGGCCACGGAAGAAGAGCTCATAGCCGCTGCCCAGGCCGCCAATTGCCATGAGTTCATCCTTCGGCTTCCAGAAGGTTACAACACGCGGGTTGGAGAACGAGGAGTAAAACTGAGCAGTGGAGAGAAACAACGGATTAGCATTGCCCGAGCGCTTTTGAAAGACGCTCCAATTTTGATCCTGGACGAAGCCACGGCCAGCGTCGATACCCAGACCGAACGTCTCATCCAAGAAGCCCTGGAACGGTTGATGCGGGGACGGACCACGTTTGTGATCGCCCATCGCCTAAGCACGATTTTACGGGCCGACCAAATCCTGGTCCTTCTAGGCGGTCGGATTGTTGAGCGTGGAACACATGAGGAATTGATCCGACAAGGAGGGCTTTATGCCCGATTGGCTCAGATTCAGAACACCAGCACGATTGAGGAAAGCTTTATCCGGCTTGGGGCTGTGCTACCGAAAGAAGAGTAGAGCTGCCTTTCCTTGGCATCCGAAAGCCATGTTGCGGTAGGGCGCGCTGTCCCCAGCGCGCCGGAGAAAGAAAAATGAATAGATGCCTTTTTGGGACAAGCTCTAACGACACTGCCGATCCTTCCCAAGCGTAGTTTCCGAAGGCTAAGTAGCTGCCCCCTTAAGACGGTGGATTTTCCGAGACCCCCTTATACACCCTCGCCTCTCTCCCACACCTCGGCTGATTTTCAATAAGGGCCATACATAGCGATAAACATCATATCGCAAATAATAAACTCGTGGGAAACCGGTGCCGTTGGTCGTCGTTTCATCCCACGTGCCATCCGGATTTTGGGTTCGTAGGAGATACTCAATCCCTCGTTGGACACTCGGGCGATTGGCTCCTCCTGCTGCCATAATTCCCATCAAGGCCCAAGCGGTTTGAGTCGGACCACTCGGGCCCTTCCCTTTCAATGAAACATCTTCGTAAGAAGCTGCGGTTTCTCCCCAGCCCCCGTCTTCGTTCTGACAGGACTCCAACCATTGTAAGGCCCGTTGGATCCACGGCTCCTTCATATCCAGCCCAACCGCCCGTAATCCGCGTAACGCCTGCCAGGTGCCGTAGATATAATTTACCCCCCAGCGACCAAACCAAGATCCATCGGATTCTTGAATCTGGCGAAGGAATTGAATCGTCCGAGCCACCACTTCGTCTGTCGGTTTGTACCCAGCATGCCCCATCCATTCCAGCACCCGGCCGGAAATATCACTACAGGGGGGATCCAGAATTGCATTATGGTCGGCAAAAGGAATTTTCTCCAACCAAGGCTTGGTCACATCTTTGTCAAAAGCGGCAAATCCACCATTCTTGCACTGGAAACTACGTACCCATCCGGTAGCCCGACGCATGACCTGCAGTTTGTAGTTTGGATCGGAACTGTCGGCTCGGTTTAAAGCCAACAACACCATTACCGTGTCATCTACATCCGGATAAAACTCATTATTGAATTCAAAGGCCCATCCGCTGGCTTCCGAATACGGATTCTTCTTGTGCCAATCCCCGAATCGACGAATCTCCTTCTTTAACAACCACTCTGCCGCTTTTCGAATGGCAGGATCATCGGAGGGGACGCCGGCCTTTGTCAGAGCAATAACCGACATTGCTGTGTCCCAAGTAGGACTAAAGCATGGTCGTACTCGCAGGGAATCATCCTCCGGATCGTAGACTTCTAAATCTTGCAAATCTTTTAAGGCCTTCTGGAAGATCGGATGGTCTTCGGTGTATCCCAAGCATTCCAGGGCGATTAGGGCATAAACCATTGCCGGGAAGATAGCCCCCAGCCCATCAGATCCTTCCCCAATCCTTTCTAAAATCCATTGTTCGGCTACTCGCAAAGCCCGGCGTCGAAACGGTTTGATGGGCAATTTCTCGTGGACTTTCAGCATTCGATCCAGAGTTAAAAAGAAATTTCTTGCGCTCCATACCTGACGATCCCAGCTTAAGCGCAGCTTTCGAGGATTCACCC
>CAZBKV010000163.1:5435-6074 GCA_964492575.1 uncultured Verrucomicrobiota bacterium
TCCGGATAAAGCTCATCAATCCGATACGGCTCTGGTAGCGGTCGTACAGGCCGGTAATGATCGATCACGGCCAGCGGTACCACCATGTTCCGACTCCAGGAGGAGATTTCATAAATATTGAAAGGAAACCAGAGAGGAAGAAGCATCATCTCACACGGAATACAAGGAAGACACTCCCAAGGGTAAACTCCTAAGAGGGCCAGCATCAGCTTGCTATAGGTATTCATCCGTTTGACCCCACCCAGCCGAAAGATCGTCTCCCGGATTTTTCGCATCATGGGATCATCGGGAGAATATCCTGCTAATTTGAGTATAAGGTAGCCTTTGACAGTAAGGTTGATCTCGCTTGGCCCTCCCTCATACAAACTCCATCCTCCGTCCGGAAGCTGAAGCTTCAGAAGACGCCGAATCACCTTTTTTTCTTTTTCTTTATCGACCTTTCCCCGCCAGTAATAATAAAGAAGATAGTCGCAAGGAGTCAGCACATCGACGTCAAGCTCGAACGACCAATACCCCTCCGGGTACTGTAAGCGAAGGAGTGCTTCTTTCGCCCGTTCGATGGCCCGATTCACCCGGTCAAGAAAGCCGTCCTTACGGATCTCCACTGTCCCTGTATCTTTCATATGCCTGTTATAATTG
>CAZBKV010000164.1:0-2763 GCA_964492575.1 uncultured Verrucomicrobiota bacterium
CGCTAATCCTAACGCAGCGTTAGGAGTCCAGATGGAATCGGGATATTTTTCCATGAACTGACGGAAGAGTTTCTGCGCGTTGGCGTAATCATCTTTCTTAAAATATTGAAAAGCAGCGGTTAAAAGGGCCCGTTCGGCGGCGGGGGTTCCCTTATACTTTCTGGCAAGAGCCAGGAAATCCTCCGGCTTGACCGACGAAGTATCTTCTCCCATACGATTCATCAGCTGAACCAGGGCAGCCCCCGCTTGGAGTCGGACCTGTTTGCGATGCCAGGCATAGGCATAGATCAGGATCACCAAAATCACAAACCCCACAAACCCTGCGAGGGCTTGTTTTCGGTGGACGTCTAACCACCCTAATAGATCGTAAATCCATTTAATGCCGGTACTCTCCGCTTCCATAGGCCTCGAATCTTGCAAGCCGCTCCTACCGGAACGCAAGCTGTTTCTCGCGATTGCGAATCGTATTTCCGTTTTATCGACTTAATGCTGCTTCTTACCTCAGCCCTCTCAGCGTGCTTGTTGGACCTCAAGCCGGTAAAACCGCGGCGTACTTTGGGGCGGCACAACGCGCACTTCCCATCGATTCGTAGAGTCGGGCATCAGATGGAACCACCAATTGGCCGGTTGGGTCCAAGGACCGTGTAGGGTGGGGGCTGTCAACACCCGAATGTAAATCTGCGTAGGGGCCTCCGGAAACTCAACTTCCATAACCGGATAACCCCACTCGTCAATGGTCAGCTTTCGAATCCAGGATTGAAGGGGGTCAGTGACGTGGACCTGAGTAATCAACCATGGCCCCCAAAACAAGGGATATTTCCCCCAGACCCGTCCGCGGGCTTGCACGGCAACAGCCCGTGGAATGCGAGGAACCACAGAAAAAGCCGTTCCCAAGGGAAGAGTGTGTTCCTGTAATTTTGTAAAATTCAAGGCATCAAAAAGCTGGATTCGATAAAGATGCCAGCCGACCCCCAGATCGGTCGATTGGTAATAAGGGCCAGACTCATAATCATAGACAAATCGAAGATCGATGATTTTTCCTGCGTAGTTTGTAAGAGAGAGGGTTATATGGGCCCAATTGGTTTGGCCTACGGTGCCGTCTCCAGGTTTTGTAAAAAGATCGGTCCATGTGGCTCCTTCATCGGTCGAAATTTGGACGCGGGCGATTTGATTGGTCATAGCCCAACTGAGCCAGGAATCAAATTCAAGCCTCGCATGCTCGCCTAAGATCACCGGACTGTGGAGGGCTAGGATTTGGTCTTCCGGCTTGGGATGCGCGAGATGATAAAAATAGTAGTTGGGAAACCCTTGGACCGGTTCAAAAGGGGAATACCCTGGGCTGGTGGTCACGGTCCAGGCCGGCGGTTGCAAGTCTTCGTTCGTGGTTAAGAGCAGAGGTTCCACATAGGCCCATCGCCAATCGTAACAATCGGCTGGAGGGCTTGGTTGGGCCAGGGTATAGACGCCGGTATGGAGAATGGCCAAATTGGTTGGACCTTGGACAACTGGTGTGCGCGGTCGATCGGAGAAATCAAAAGGATCAAACACAATGACTTTATACGAGAGGTCTTTCGCCTCTCCGTTGACCAGAATGTTTGTGATCGTGACTTCATAAACCGTGTCATGGTCCGGCCGAGGCCATTCGGTCTCTTGATCCGCATTCATTCCGTGGATCTGCCAGACCAAGGTCGGCTCAGCAATCCCTTCCACCACAGGCTGAACCTCAACCGCCACTTCCTGACCATCTTCCTTCATTTGGACCCCGGCTTGGCTGAAGTCGGCCTCCTCCACACTGCAAGACCACCGTACCGGAACCAAAGGGTAGGGGACATAGCCAGGTGGTGGCCATGCCACAAAGCCATCTCGTGTCGGCCCCCATTGCTCCGGCATCTCCTCAGGGATCACCCAGATCACATTGGCAGCATAGTGACCTTCGGTCTGAGGAACAGCGCCCAGCCCAACTTTCTGAACCCGCGGACTGAAGAGCCACCGACGATGCCCCACATGATAGTTCGTTGGACCGAAGTCCCAGATATATTGATCCACTGCCACAGGACCACACGAGCCCAGGGCAAGGACCGAATTGGAAGCCGCATACGCCCCTTCTTCGCTGTAACAATGCAGATCCGGTGTCGGATAATGCGTCAGGACGTTGTTGGCTGCCAGGATCAAAGCTGCCTGTTGGGCCCTATGGCTGAGCGTTTCGTCCCAGTTAGTGAAAATGGGGAGCCCTACCAAAATCCGGTAAAAGTTCAGTCGCTCTAACGTAATCTGCTTGAATTCGTCGGACACCGTTCCCGCCACACACCGGCCCAAATCCCCGGTCCAACCCACTTCCGCAGAAGCCGTCTGTTCATATACCGCTAAGAAGAAATTTCGGACCGGTTCTTTATGAGAAAGATCAAAGAAGCCAGCGGGGGTTTCCGCGCCAGGAAAGGAAATCTGCGTCGAAAGAAGCATATCATCCGACGCTCTAACAGAAAAAATCCCATATCCTCCTACCACAGCTCCTAACCACAGGGCGATCCATGCCCTCCCAATCTTCCCCCAAGTCATAAGAAAATTTTTAAGAAAAGAGGCCCTCTATGACAATGGAGAAATTTATAAGGTCCCTTTAAACTGTCCTCTCCTTACCCTTTCCTTGCGCTCTTTCGGTACCCGTCATACGGTGAAGATGGAGATGGATGGATGGATCGCACAACTTGCTTATCTTCTTGCCCTTGGCCTGTTTGCCGGGGCAACGGTCTATGGAGCGTTCCTTTG
>CAZBKV010000164.1:2773-3237 GCA_964492575.1 uncultured Verrucomicrobiota bacterium
GGGCGCTGTGGATTCATGGATGGACCGAAGGCCACTGTCCGGTAGGAAACATTTTTGAAGCGGCGGCCTTCTTTGCTTGGGCTTTGGGAATGATCTATTTAGTTACGGCCCGGTTCTTCCAAATCATGCCCTTGGCCGTGGGAGTCGCTCCAATCCTTCTCGGATTGACCTTGTTTGGGATGGAGGCCTGGATTCGGCCGATGAAGCGGACCGTCGGGGCCGCAGGTTTGCAAAATCTGCATATTACCCTCTCGATCCTTGCCTACGGCGCCTTTGGGATCGCAGCGGCCGCAGCAGTCTTGTATCTTCTCCAAAGCCATGAGCTTCGAAGCGATCTGTGCCGTGCCTTACGCGCTCGATTGCCCAGCCTGAGCCGGCTACAGCGGACCTGCACGATCAGCATGACGATCGGATGGATCCTCTTTACCTTAGGGATTGGGATCGGGAGCCTTTTAGCCTGGACA
>CAZBKV010000164.1:3247-6067 GCA_964492575.1 uncultured Verrucomicrobiota bacterium
GGTCCTTAGCGGTGTGGGGTGGGTACGGCGGTTTGACCCTCCTGGCATGGCGAAGGCAACAGTTCGGTCATCGGGAGATGACCGGTGTGCTGCTTGCCTTCCTCTTTGTCGGAATGACCTTTTGGTGGACCAGTTTGTTGTCGCCGCTTCATCGACCGTAAAGACGGGTATGACCATTGTGGTGGTGGGTTTAAATCATCGATCTGCCCCGGTGGAGATCCGGGAGAAGGTGGCCTTTGCCTCCGAGGAATTACCGGCCCGTCTTCAAGAACTCTCCCAGTCGTACCAGATCCCTGAATGCGTGATCCTTTCCACCTGCAATCGAGTGGAAGTTTATGGAGCGGGGGATGAACCTCCGGAGATTCTCATCGACCGGCTGATCCACTTCCTCCATCAAACCAAAGGGCTGGAGGAAGGAACGTTACTTCCCTGGCTCTATCGCCTCCAACCACCGGAAAGCCTTTGCCATCTTTTCCGTGTAGCGGCCGGAATGGATTCGATGGTGTTGGGTGAGACGGAGATCTTTGGTCAGGTGAAAGAAGCCTATGAAATCGCCCGGCGAAACGGTTTTACCGGGCGTTACCTCAACAAATGTTTCCAGCGGGCTTTCCACATTGCGAAGAAGATCCGGTCCGAAACCCAAATCCAACGCGGCAACGTCTCGGTCAGCTCCATTGCTGTGGATCTGGCCGAGAAGATCTTTGAAGACCTGAGCCGATGCGCCGTGATGATTATTGGTGCGGGAGAAACCGGAGAAAAAGCGGCTCGGGCCATGGTCTCTCGAGGAGCCAGGCACCTTTGGGTCAGCAATCGTTCCCCGGAGCGGGCTTGTGCCTTGGCACAATCGTTGGGAGCAGAGGTGATCCCCTTCGACCAATGGCCGGAGCGACTGGTGAGCGTCGATATTGTCCTCTTTAGCACCGCGGCCCCAAAACCTCTCCTGACGCCTTCTGTCCTGATCCCGCAGCTCCAGAAGCGCAGGGGACGACCACTGTTGATTATCGACATCGCCGTTCCCCGAAACGTAGAAAGCGCGGTTGCGAAATTGGAAGGAGTTTTCCTGTATGACATTGACGATTTGCGAACCGTAGCCGAGGAAGCACGCCGACAGCGAGAACGAGAATTGGCCCGATGCGAGCAGATGGTCCAAGAAGCCGTCAAGGATTTACTGGAGAAAGGATGGTATCGACCATCGTTCCGCCTTCCACCCTATCCTTCGCCCGCAGAAGATCAGGCATAGAAAGGCCCAACTTAAACCACGCCAAGTCGTGACCTAGAGAAAGAAACCGTGAAGGATCAAAACCTTATTCGAGTCGTCACTCGCGGCAGTCCGTTGGCTCTGGCCCAGACGGAATCGGTCGTGCGAAAGTGCCGGGAGGCGTTTCCCCGGTTGGAGTTTGTGGTGCGGATTATTAAGACCAAGGGGGATAAGCTTCAAAAGGCGGCTCTGGCAGCGGATCCGTCTCAATTTTCCAAGGGCCTTTTCACGAAGGAGTTGGAACGGGAACTCCTTCGGCGGCGGGCCGATTTTGCGGTGCATAGTTTAAAGGACCTGCCGATCGATCTGCCTCCGGGGTTAGACCTGGGAGCCGTGCCACGCCGGGTGGACGCGCGGGATGTGTTGATCTGCCGCAGCCTGGAGGGAACGACGGAAACAGCCACCCGTGTCCAACAAAAAGGAGTGCGCCTTGCCCAATCACCTTCCGGCTTTGAGGATCCTCCGTTGCCCCAAGAGCTTCCGGAAGGGGCCGTGGTCGGCACTTCCAGCCTTCGTCGACAATGGCAACTGAAAGCCCAACGGCCGGACCTGCAGATTGTCCCCCTCCGTGGCAATGTGCATACCCGGCTGGAAAAGTTACTCACACAGCCGGAACTGGACGCAATCGTGCTAGCAAAGGCCGGTCTGGATCGACTTGGGTACGAAATCGACCCAGAGGGTCGTCTCTTCCTCTGGACCACCCAAGCCCCCGAGCAAGGCGGGCAGTCCGAGCGCGTTCTCCAACCTGCCTTTCGGGTGCGGATTCTTCCGTTTGAAGTCATGCTCCCGGCTCCTGGCCAGGCCGCTTTGGGCGTGGAAATTCGAGCCGAAGACGGCCGAATCCGGGAAATCGTCCGTCGAGTCGATCATTATCTTTCCCGGCAGTGCGTCACAGCGGAGCGGACCTTTTTGGCTGCGGTCGGGGGCGGATGTCGAAGCCCAATTGCAGCATATGCCGAACCGATTCTGGATGAGGAAATCCGCCTCACAGTGGCAGCATGGACAGGAAAAACCTTAATCCGGGAACAGATTCGTGCCTCGATCCAAGACATTGTGGAGGCAGCTCGCCAGCTCGGCGAACAGATGCGACACCGCCTCTCTGAGCAGGAACCTTCATCCTAACCCTTGCGAAGGAGGTCAAAAAGGCGCATGCTTTCTCTGTGAGCCAATCAACGCAAAAGCGAATGAACTGGATCGGAGTTTGGTTGAGTCTAAGCCTGGCCGCATTCCTTTGTGGCTGCGGGACCCTTCAATGGGAAGGCCGAGCCACCAAATCCCTGCATCAAATCCATTCGGAATCGGTTCGAAGCCCGATTGTGCTTTCCATCCAGGGCCCCACGCTGGAACGATACAAAAAGCAGATTGTCTCCCGCCTTCGTTGGCTGACGCATCGACCGGTCCAACTGCACCCTGAAAAGGCGACCTCTCTGAGTCCTTCGGCAACCCCCCTCTTCATCGAGATTCAAGAGACCGCCGATCGATATGAGGATTCCTTAGAACCCCAATGGGCCTTTTTGAATCCGTTTCAATTCGATCCAGCCTCTCCTTATCGGTCCATTACT
>CAZBKV010000165.1:0-3276 GCA_964492575.1 uncultured Verrucomicrobiota bacterium
TCTTCATCTGAACGAATGGTTGGCGGATCCGCCAACCATTCGTTCAGATGAAGATCCGTAGGAGATCCCACCGGAGCAGGTTGATTCGCTTGCCCCCGAGTAGGATGACATAAGATCCACTGCCCTTTGTCGTTTCGCCCCAAAGAATATCCCCTCGGCACATGCCAAAAACTTACTCCATCTACAAGCTGACCGTCCGGCCCATAGAGGAGCACACTATCTCCGTCGGCATTCAAAGCAAATTCTGCATGGATGCCTGGAGCATTGGTCTGCCCATCACACCAAACCACAATCCGCTCACCGGGGTTCAACAACCGCCCTGGCGGCAAGGCCAACGGCCGATCACTCTCATCCCAGAGCTGCCATCCGGCCAGGTCAATGATTTGATCGCCGGCATTCATCAGCTCAACCCAATCTCCTGTCGGACCGGTCGGATGCACCTCTTCAATCCGCAACGTGTGAGGGACAAGTTCCGTTGCATGCCAGCTACCAGGTGTTCCTCCCTCTACGGGGCTTGGTTTCCACGCCGCCGGATCACTCAATCCAAGCGAAGGATCTCGAAGCTCCAAGGAAGCTCCATCACCGTCCGCCACCTGCGGCCAGCCGTTACGATCATCATATCGAACATGCCAAACCACTTGGCCGTCCGGAGTCTTCAACCGGAGGCTTTCTCCACCGTTGGCCAACGTCCTTTGGAACCATCCATCGACATGGACCCCCGGATACCGCTGGGCAAAGGCATCAGGATCCGCTGAGGAGGCTAAGAGCACTAGCTGACCCGGCTGCAACACCGTCCCTTGCGGGAAGGTGAAATTGATGCCGTCAAACGTAAAGCCGCCGACATCCAACGGGGCTTGCCCAAGATAAATCATCTCCAAAAACTCATAGGGATCCCCGCCCGGCGGATTATACATAATTTCAGTAGGATAGAGTGGAATGGTCGGATCGGCCACCTGATACAATGCCTCGGTTAATGCACTCCACTTACCATTGTCATACGTCCGGGCACGAAGCCATGTGGTTCGAGTGATTTCAATCGGTTCGCCTTGATATCGCAAGGCAGAGGCACTTTGGGTTCCGATCCCCGGTTGTCGAGGATCCGACCCGTCCAACGTATAGTAAATAACGCCTCGATTGGCATGGAGTTCCACCGTCGTCCCGGCAGGGACCATCCCACCCGGCAGACTGAGCTGCGGCGGCGGCACAACCGGATAAAGACCCCGGCTCTGCAACTGATGAAGCACAATCTGACTCCGTTGTGGGAAAAAGGTATGCAGGAGCCAATCCGTTGCTGCGATCCATTCCTTATCACGGGTATAGGGTTGCCCTGGCCGCTGATTATCCCCCCATCGAGCCGATTCACAAACCACCGCCGACCAGATCTCTTGCATGCGACGGTAAAAACGCGCAGCCGGTTGATTCCGTTCGGGGTGATTCGGATCCCAATCCGGATGCTCCGGATCCACATAAAAGACCCCACCCGGACCAAAATGCCGGTGGATATGATCCGCAAACTGGAGACAAAATTCCGGATTGCGCCGCAGCCGATCGTAAATCTCCGCACAGGAGTTCCGATTGTTGACCCCGGTTCGGTCCACATTCAGCTGTTCCATCACATGTTCCGAATCCCAACTAATGAACCGCCACAGTCCATTCTGGGTCCGTCGTCGAAGGGCATACCAATTATGATGAGGCCAGTCCGTGTTCCCTACATAGAAATGAACCAGCATATAATCGATGAACGCCGGAATATCCAACATCTGCCCGATTTGCTCGTAGACCGAAGGCTGGGTGACGTCCGAACGCACAAGCTGCATCAGCCGATCCCATGCCCGTCGATCCCCATTGAGAACCAGATCTCCCCGATGCTTCAGCACGTCATACTCATCCTTCGACCCTCCAAAATACGTTGCCGCAAAGCCTTCATCCGGAACCTCATGCAGCTCATACATCCCCCAGTACAGTCCGTTGAGGTAGAGATGAACAAAGAATCCATGAACCGCCACATGGCCGGTGGCCAACTGCAAATCGCTGGTGAAGGTGTCTCGTAAATAGGTCGCCCTTTCTCGTTGTGCTTGCGGGGAAACCCCACCGCCGTAGGCCCAGGTATTGTTCATGTGGGCGTCCAAAAGAAGCGTATCAAACCGTCGAACCGGAGAATCCGGAAAGACCGGATAGTCCAACCAACGCGGCCCATAATCACTCCGAAACCGCAGCTTCAAAGACAGCTTCTCCATCTTCCAATTGATAGGGCTTGTCCCGCCTTGAATCCGCACTCCGGCATCCGTCTGGAACCCAGGCCGGCCGTCCGGATAGATCAATTCTACCGACACCGCTCGTTCCCAGGCCAAGCCGGTCTTGCTTGCGTTGGAGTAAATCCCTCGGTCCGGGCTAAACCAATCCTCCACCGGCATCACCAGCGAGACCGTAGGGATGGCCAGCAGTCCACGTCGAACTTCGTCTTGATACCGCGGATCCTCCACCACCCGCGGATCCATCTCATAATCTCCTTCAATTATCCGTTCCGATCCCCATTGCTCTGGAAAACCGCGAGGATGTTTGGGCTGATGGAGAACGGCCTCCGGAAAGATATACGTCTGGGTCCGGACCCGAGAAGGAAGCTGGTTCGGTGCCACCGCACAGGCCCGAACCACCGTGGTGGTCGTAATATGAATTGGACCTTCATAAATCCGCCCATACGTCGCCGTCGGCACGCTCCCATCCAAGGTATACCGAATCTGGGCATTCGGATCCGCACAGCGAAGTTCCAAATCAAAGGGCTGCTGGAAAAATCCATGAGGCACACTGAACGTCACCTCCGGTGTCAGCCCTTCCAACATCGGGCCCGAGTTGGGAGCCCCCGGAGTCGGTTGTGCGTAATAATGCCACTGCCCTTGCCCATCGACACCCCACGAAATATCCGTCCGTTGCTCCGGAAACTCCGGATCCAATCCGCTCACCATCCGCCGCGGAGCATCGTTGTTAAAAAGTCCCAGAAACTCTCCATCCGCCCCCAGCTTAAAGTTCGTATGCAACGGCTTGGCCGGATCCCGCCGATCCTTGCCCGAAGCAAACACCACTAAATACTCTCCAGGCTGAAGCACCACCTCCGGAAAAACCCATTTGCCCGGCTCGGTCGGATCATCACTCAAACTCCAACCCAGCAGATTCACCGGCCGATCCCCCGCATTCCACAGCTCAATCCAATCCACCGGATCCCCATCCTCGTCCTGCAACCCCTTGCTGTTCGAAGCGAGGATCTCCGTAATTCGAACA
>CAZBKV010000165.1:3286-5456 GCA_964492575.1 uncultured Verrucomicrobiota bacterium
GAATCGAAGCCCGATCCTGAATCCCATGCCCCTCCGCCCAGCTGAAATGCACTGTCCCAGCCTGCGGCGGATCAAACCGAAACGTGTACGGACCATTCAAAATCCCTTCCACAGAAGTACAAGGCCGGCCATTTACCAGTAGGTCCGAAGCATCCACTCCCTGCACCGGCTCGCTGAACCAAACCCGGACCCAATCCAACCGATGCACCGTCGTCCCCGGCGCCGGATGAATCCGCACCACCTGCGGCGGGATTTGATCCACCAACGTATAGGTCCACACGTCATAAGGAGACTCGGGAACAAACGGATTCGGTTCCAAGGCCATATCCGTAATCCCATGGCCTTCGGCCCACCGGACCTCCACCTCGCCCCATGAAGGCTGCGGGAAGGAAAACGTATATCGCGTGCCATCCACCGAAAGCTGCTGGGCCGGTTCCCCGTTGATCAAAAGATCTTCCGGATCGATCCCCTGCACCGGCTCGCTAAACTCAATCGTGATCTGCCGCAGCTCCCCCACCGGACCGGGAGCAGGATCCACTGAAACAATATGCGGAGGCTCAGTATCCGGCACCACTAGGCTTAATTCCAAGTCAAACTGAATATCACTACTGGTCAGCGAACGATTCACCAACAGCACGCAAATCTGATTCACCCCCTCCTGCAAATACTGACCTGCCTCCGAAAACGCCTCCGTCTTCCACTGAACCGGTTCTTGAACCGCCTGGGGCGTGGTCGCCCGATAATCCAACGGCCCCTCCCGAAGGTTGTAGCGAAACAGCTCCTTCCCATTGATCCACACGGCCAACCCGTCATCCACAAAATACCGCAAACGAAGAACCCCTCCTTCCGGGATCGACGAAACGGTAAATTTCCGACGCAAAAAGACCGTCGTGTAATGATAGCGCATGTCATTCAATTCCGTTCCGCCCTGGACCGGTTCCCCGTAATGGAACGGAGCCGCCCCTACCAACCAATCCCCATCGTCAAAATCTCGTTGCAACCACGCATCCGCCGGATCCGAAGGGGCCCTTGTCCCTTTCCAATATCGCCAAACCGCGTTGGCCGGCACCAGGGTTTGAGCCTGAAGAAAGCAGGTACTTCCCCATACCAACACCGCTCCCAGAGCGGTTTTCACAACCCTCTGTACGGTCTGTTTCATCGCTGTTTTCCTTTAGGGTTCCCAATCGTTTCGGTTTTCTCCTCTGTTTTGGGGAGGAGAAATCGGGGAGGCAAGGTCCTTTTGCGCGAGATAGGATAGAAGCAAGAACTGCGCCAGAGCGAGAATTTCGTGGGGAAGAGGAGCGGAAGGGAAATAGAATTCTTGGAGATTAACGTTAGTGAAAGGAGACAAAATTTTTGGAGCGAGCGATGGGATTCGAACCCACGACATTCACCTTGGCAAGGTGACGCTCTACCAGGCTGAGCTACGCTCGCACCCAATCCTTTTTACCACCCCAAAATCTAATAACCCCACCCCAAATTGCAAGAGAAAAATGCCAAAAGTCCCGCTTTTTCACCACCCAATCAACGATCACTCCAACCCTCAGACCGTCCTGCATCCCGTAGCAATCGAATTCCCACCACCGGAATCAACACCGCAAGCACACCCAACACCGCCACCGGCCCCCAGTCCTTGCCATAGACCCGCGCCTGAATCTCCGCCCAACGCTGATACGCCTCCGTCCCCTTCACCTCCGCCACCCCCGGCCAATGACCCGCCATCGAAATCTGAACCGGGTAATCCCCATTCCCGTAACGCATGTCACTCACAGAAATCCGCACCTCAGCAGGCAACGCCGGCGGCCCCGGAAACTCCTCTTCCAACACAACCGCATTCGTAATCACCCCAAACAGCCTCCGCCTCGCAACCTCCGCCTTCTCCACCACTTCCCGCGGCGTAAACGAAGAGAGCTGAAACCGCTTGGGCACACTCCATCGATCCGACAACACCGTCCGCCCCGTCGTATCCAGGATCACCTTCTGATAATGCAAATGCGGATTCGACTCCGACTCTAAAACAAAGGCCACCGGCGGACCTTCGTCACCCGGTCGATACGTCTTATAAACCGCAAACCGCGCCATCGCCCGCGGCCAGATGGCATCGACCGGATTCTCAAACCATTCCCCCTTCCCTTTGTGAAGTGTCTGGATCAAAAGTGCTGTCCAGAGC
>CAZBKV010000165.1:5466-6058 GCA_964492575.1 uncultured Verrucomicrobiota bacterium
ACCTGATCCGCAGACAAAAAATAAGGAACCAGCCCCTGAAAAAGTTCCGCCTCCCTTCGCCCTGGCATCCAGGTATACAACGTCTTCCCATCAAACGCCGCATCCACATGAACCACCCATTGATTCTCGTTCGTCGTCCCATACGTCAAAGTCCACCGCGCCCCCTCATACACCCCAATCCGAAAGCCATAGACCGGCACCTTCGCATCGGCCTTCTCAATCGGAACCCCCACCGTAAAGATCCCCTCCATCCGATACGCCCCCGCACACTCCCCAACCCACAAGGATCCCAACCATACCCCACCTAAAACAAAGACCACCGGAAAGAATCTTTGCATCATAAAATCTTTCCAATTCCGTTTCATCGGTTCCTCGCTTCGACGTTTCGTTTTCTTATTCCTCAGCCTGGGTCATCCGAGTTTTAGAATGCCGCATTTTCTTCACATAGAAAACCGAAACCAAAAGTCCCTCGATCAAAACCACGAACATCAAGATCCCCGTCAACCGACTCCAACGAGTCGGCACCGGACGTCCATCCAACGCCGCCCAACGCCGATACTCCGGCGTCCGACGCACCTCCGCCTCACTCGGC
>CAZBKV010000166.1:0-1396 GCA_964492575.1 uncultured Verrucomicrobiota bacterium
ATTTCTAGGGGACTTCATAGCATGGCCTCCAGGTACGGCCGCATGATTTTCTCAACTCGACAGACTCGGGCGTATTCGAGCAGCTTGTTTAGATTCAATTTCTTCCGTGTTTTGTAAAGTTTCAGGGCTTCTAGGACCACGTCCATCCCAATCTTGTGACGAAACTTGAAGCAATCAGCCAGAGTCTTTTCAGGACTGTAGAGCTTAACCGGGACTCCGTCGATTAGATGCTCTTCGATACCAGCCTTGTAGGCTTCATCTGAGAATCTGTGGGCTTGGATGGGAGGGTAATTAAGCGATGGTCTTCGTGCACTTCTTGGTACCGCTACGGAAACAACATGCGGGATCTGGGTCGTGATGTTATGCCAGGCTAGTGCGGAGAGAAGGCAAATCACGGCGTTTGGGAAGCGAAGGCTTACTGTGACCAGATCGGGATTACTGATCGGTGGGAGTTCTGTCAATCGATAAATCCCTCTGCTTACCTGCTCAATAATGCCCTTGTCTCTAAGAGAATAGAGCATGTAACGCGTGATGCCATATCTTATGGCCTCACTCATCCTGAGTTGTCCCCCATGTTTACGAAAGATTTCAATAGGTTGTTCTCTCATCTTAGTCTCAGACAAATCGTCTCCATTTGTTAATAAATAATGACAATATGTCTGATCAAGGGGAATCTTTCATTTCTCCTCTCCGGAAAACAAGCACACCTAAATCCAAGTTGCAGTAACTCAGCCGTATGAATTGGAATCCCGATCAAGTTAAGGTTAAAAAGAGAATTTTCGTCCTCTTATTTCCCCGCTCTTTCCCCGTTTTTCAGGAAAGAACCTAGCTCACAGGTTCTTCAAACAAAGGGGTAGGAGTCATCGCAGAATTCGGCTTTCGTCTTGGAAAAAGGTGCGTCAGAGTTTCTCTATGCATCGATGGAAACGACTTTGGAGCCGCATTCGACGGAGCTTCCAGCTGGCGTGGCGGCTCTTTGCTGAAAAGGGATTAGAGCCGTTGGAGGAATCGACCCTGACGTGGGTGGAGCGGGGGCTCCATTTTTGGATTTTTGTGATTCGGGAATTTGTACGGAACCGCTGTGCCTTCCGCGCTACGGCTCTGGCTTATACGACGCTTTTGGCCTTGGTCCCTTTACTGGCCCTTGTGGTCAGTCTAGCCACCTCCCTTTTTCATGAATACTACACCGAGGAACGAATCCGCCAGTACATCGATCGGTTTGTAGCCTACATAGCGCCTCAATTGGATTTGTTGCCGGCCGAACAGGTGCAAAAGAAACCGGGAGAGACCGATCTTCCCCCTGCTGGTGTGACGAATCGGGTTGGAGGGGTTATGCCCAAGGAGGTCCCGATGATTTCGACGAATCAGCAAACCGGGGCTGCGAACGGCCCGGTTC
>CAZBKV010000166.1:1406-4196 GCA_964492575.1 uncultured Verrucomicrobiota bacterium
GGCCTTAAGTGTGACGGGGGTGTTGGGATTGATCGTTGTGGCGATTATGTTGTTGGCGACGATTGAGGCGGCGTTCAATGAGATCTGGGGGATTACAGAGGGGCGCAGTTGGGCTTCGCGGTTGGTGCTGTATTGGACGGCGATTAGTCTGGGGCCGATTGTCTTGCTGGCATTGGGTTTATTGATCAGCAATCGGATTCAAGCCACCGAAAGTGTCATCAGCCATGTCCCCTATCTAAGACGCCTTCTCTTTGGGGTCCTTCCCTATGGCTTAGCGACGATTTGCTTTTCGGTGTTGTACAAGTTAATTCCGAACACAACGGTGCAATGGCGGGCGGCTTTTTTGGGCGGGCTAGTCGGCGGCAGCCTTTGGTTGGTCAACAACCTGGTTCAAGCGCACTTTGTGAGTCGGGTCGTCAATGCCAGCGCGATTTACGGGCCATTGGCCAGTTTGCCGATTTTCCTGGTAGGGCTTTACATGTCCTGGCTCGTTCTGTTGTTTGGAGCCCAAACCGCCTACCTGTGGCAAAACCGTCGGGTGTATTGGCAGGAACGAATCGCCCGGAACATCAATCAAGCGGGCCGGGAACTGGTGGCAGTGGGAGTGATGGCGTGTGTGTCACGAAGGTTTTTGGAGGGAGAATCCGCTCCAACCATAATTGAACTGGCCAACGAAGTCGGGGTTCCTTCCCAAGTGGTGGCCCAGATCGTTGCCCCTCTTCAGGCTGCCGGGTTGATTGTAGAAGTCACCGGACGACAGACCGGATTCTTCCCCGGTAGAGCGCCGGAACGAATCACGCTGTTTGATGTGATTCGAGCGATGCGATACAGCGGAGGGGTCCAAATCCAACCCAGAGGAGAGCAGGTTCCTTCGGGCGTATTCGAAGCGCTTCGACAGATTCGATTCGCCGAAGAAGAGCAAGGAAAGCAATTTACCCTAGCCCGGTTGATCCACTCTCATACCTTTTCCTCTCATCAAGAAGAATCGGATGTTAAAAAGGAGAAAGCCTCTTTGGGATGAGCCGTGCCGCTTTTTTATCCTTCTGTTGTCATGGCCTTAGCAAAGATTTGATTGTACACGTTGCGGATATGTTGGCGGTAGGTTTGGATCGCATGGAGGAGGTCTTCGCCGGTGACAAAGCCGCATCGAATCGCGACTCGGCGGAGGGCCGCCGGATCGTCCGGCAATTCCGATTCTGCTTCATAGCTCCACCGGCGGAGGATGGCCTCAACCCGGCCTAGGCGAGTGAAGTTTTCCAATAATTCTTCGGCCTGCCGATCTCGGAGCCAGCCGGTCCGCTGGGCTTCTAAGAGGGCCTCGTAGGTATTGGGGATGATGAGTCCCTGTTGGAGGCAGAAGAGTTGGGCGATGAATTCGGCATCCATTAACCCCCCAGCTCCGGTCTTTAATGAAAGATGGGCCTTGCCGGCCGGGGTTCGCTCTTGTTCGATGCGGAGACGCATCTGATGCATTTCCCGTTTCCAATGAGGCGACCAAGCGGCCGGGGGTCTGGAGCGATCCAGATGGACCAAGCGTTGGGCCCAAGTCAGAAACCGATGGCCGAGTTCCGGTCTTCCGGCTACCGGACGGGCACGGGTGAGGGCCTGGATTTCCCAGAGACGTCCCCGCTTTGCGTAGTAAGCTTGGTAGGCACGGAGGTGATTGACCAACAGGCCTTTCTCACCATCGGGACGAAGTCGGGTATCGACTTGGAAAGCAATGCCCAATTTCGTTCGTCCAGAAACAAGCTGGAGGATTTGTTGGCCGAGCCGCTGGATTCGATCCAAGTCTCGGATACGATTATCGGCAAGAAAGAGGACGTCCAGGTCAGACCCATAATTGAGCTCCCGCCCACCGAGTTTTCCTAGACCGATGATGGACAGAGGTTGAGAGCGGTAATGGGCCGTCTGAACCGCGATCTCTACGCTGTACTGCAGGCAAGCCTCAGCAAGCGCCGTCAACTCACTTTGACTTTGGCGCCAATCAACCAGGCCCAAGATATCCCGCAGCCCGATCCGCATGAACTCCGATCGATGATAGCGGCGGATCCAGTCCGCCTGGTCCGGTTCTTCCATCCCATATCGAAGCTCCCGGAGGATTTGCTCTGCGCTTTTCCGTCGCTGGAGATACCCACCAAGGAGGAGGTTTTCCACCAGGTCGGGTTCCTCCAAGGCCAATTCGGCCAGAAATTCGGAACGATCGAAAAGAAGAATCAGCAACCGAAAAAGATCCTGATTGAACTGCCAGCTTTCCAGCAAGGTGGTTCGAGCCCCGTACCGCTCCATATATTGGATCAATCGGATCAGTACCCGATCTGGATCCGAAAGCCAGGTCGCTTTGGGATTGCCATGGGCTCCGGCCTGACGACGATACTCTTCCAACCGTTCGCGGTCCAAGCACATCTGAAGGAACTGCTGGAATAATCGAAGGGCGATTTGCTGAACACGGGGATTAACCCCCACAAATTCAGGCCCGTGGATAAACTGTTGAGCCATCTGCAATGCATGGTCCGGATCACGGAATGAGTATCGTTCTAAAAGAGCACGCCATCGCTCCGGATCCTCCGAAGGTAAAGGCAAAGTGGTCCGACGCCGCCGGGAAGGACTCGGAATAAACTGTTCATAGATTTCCCGTACAGCTCGACGATATTGCTGTAAGGCCTCCATTAAGGCCGATTCCTCCGGCAAATCCATCAGTCGGGCCAACCGGCAGCGGGCGGAAGAATCCATCGGCAAGAGATGCGTCTGTTGATGGGTCTCCATTTGAAGACGATGTTCCAGTTCGCGGAG
>CAZBKV010000166.1:4206-4607 GCA_964492575.1 uncultured Verrucomicrobiota bacterium
GGAAGATGTAGGCTTCCCGAAGTCGATCGGCATCTTGACGTTGCAACAGGTTGTATCGCTCCAGTTGATCCAGGGCCCGAAGAGTGTTGATCTCCTGCAAGAAAGGATTTTTCCCGGCGTGGAGGAGTTGGAGGGCCTGCACAATGAACTCAACTTCTCGAATCCCTCCCGGCCCCCGTTTGATATCTCGATCCTGATCTTGTTTTCTTACTACCTCTTGCTCGAGCCGTTCTTTCATTCGGGCAATATCCTCCAGTACTTCCGGCCCTACGCTTTTGGGATACCGAAACGGCTGAATCATCTCCAAAAACTCCTCGGTCAAAATCGGGGAACCGGCGACCCCACGCGCCTTGATCAACATCATCCGCTCCCACGTCTGGCCACGCATCGAATAGTAAGCC
>CAZBKV010000166.1:4617-6016 GCA_964492575.1 uncultured Verrucomicrobiota bacterium
GGCTAAAGGCCCATGAGGTGCATCCGGACGAAGCCGAAGATCGATCCGGTACAACCGACCGGTGTTGGTCATGGCCCCTACCTCGGCAGTCATTCGTTCTGCCAACCGCTGATAAAACTCAGACAACGAAAGCCCCCGAAACGAACAACGCTCGGCCATCTGGTTCCGAGCCTCCGAATCCTCATAAAGATACATAATGTCGATGTCGGAATAATAGTTCAGCTCCTGCCCTCCTAGCTTTCCTAATCCGATGACGGCAAATCCCTCCCCCAATTCTTGCACTACGTTTGAGAAATCCGAACCAGTACAATAACGACGGAGCAAGGTCTCCAAACAACATCGAGCCGCCGCCTCAAGACATGCCTCGGCCAGCAAAGCCAGTTCAAAGGCGATCTCCGGAAGCTGGGCGATCCGCGCCAAATCCCGCGCCGCAATCCGCAACATCTCCCGCTCTTTAAACCGGCGGAGTCGATGAAACGGAGCTCCCTCCTCTTCATCCGAGCTTCGTTGAACCAAAGCTAGGGCTTCCCGGAGCAATCCTTCGCGCCGACGGGGAAATCGAAGGACCTCTAAGTTTTTCAGCAATCGGATCCACTCCGGCTCCCGCACCAAAAGTTGATAAAGTGCTTGGGAACCGGCCAGAACGGACGCAATCACCCGCGCCTGTTCCTCTTCCACTTCTTCCAACTCCTCCCGAGCGGGACCTTCCCGCAACGTCTCCAGAAAACGCTCTACCCGCTCTGGGTCGGCGCTCTGACGAATGACTGTTTGCCAAATCGACTGACGCACATCCCCTATTACAGGCTCCAAATACGGGGCAGACCAGAAGGAAAGCACTTTCTTAGGTATCCGTTAATGTCTAAACCAAACTTGGAAAGAAAGGATGACGTGATGCAACCCACGTTACGACGCCATAGGATTGGGTCCGCTATTCCTCCCTTTTCCATACTCGAACGGACTGGACCATCGACCCCCCCTATTTCTCGAAGAAAAAACAGAACAGGTTCAAACCGGCATTGACCCCCATCCGGCTCTTCGCTATGCCTGTGAGTGTATGAGGAGATGTGGGGTATATCTGATATTATGGATCCTTCTCCTCTGGACCGCTGGGTGTAGAAGCCCCCAGCCAGGAGAAGAGACGAGTCTGAATCGGAAATTCGTAGCCAAAGTGGCTAAGCCGTCCCGCACTCCCACAAGGGCAACGAGCCCTTCCTCTTCCGGTCCATCCGTCCAGGCGGTGGTGGAGACACGAGGACGCATTGTTGTGGTCCGTCCGATGTCTCGGTTTGTGGTGATTGATTTCGGGATCGATACGATCCCCCCTTTGGGACAACAAATGGCAGTGTACCGGGATGGAGTCCGCGTCGGTACAGTCCGAATCTCCGGACCGAGTATGGGG
>CAZBKV010000167.1:0-1061 GCA_964492575.1 uncultured Verrucomicrobiota bacterium
CAAAGCTGAAACCCTCGCTCCAGGTTGCTCGTAGTTCCTGAAATCACCGCCGTATCAAACCCGAACAGAATCCCCCCTAGAGCAGCGACCAGGGCACTCCATATAGTTAAAGACGAGACTCGCATCGGCGTTTTTTAACCACAAGAAGCCAGTCCAAGACAAGAGGAGAAATCAAACAAAGGTTATTGCGGCGACTTGAGGACAAACCGCTCTATCTTGTCTTGGGATCCGAGAACCATTTTGGGGTAGGGCGCGCTGTCCTCAGCGCGCCGGAAGAAAAGGAAAGCGGGCCACCGTTTTCCAATGGTGGGGACGGGAGGTTTGGGAGCTAGGCTGGATTTCGCTCGTCTTGTCACTACGCACCTCAAACCGTGGAAGAACTCAGGAAACCTCTTTTTTCCCATTTTTCGGACAGACGCTTTTTTCGGACAAACGCCAGGGGTGTCCGTTGGGCTGGTGATTTGCGCTCCGGTTTGCTATGCTTGGGAGCTTGATGAAATGTTTTGTAACCGGTGCGACCGGCTTTATCGGCTCCAATCTCGTCCACGAACTGAACCGTCGTGGACATGAGGTCGTGGCGTTAATCCGTCCTGGAAGCAATACGAAGGGACTGGAAGGGGCCCGCTATACGCCGGTTCAGGTGGATCTGCTGGATCGGAAAGGTTTGGAAAAGGCGATGGCCGGCTGTGACTGGTGTTTTCATGTTGCTGCCGTCTACGCCCTTTGGATGCCGGACTATCGAGAGATGTATCGAGTCAACGTGGATGGAACCCGCACGGTGCTGGAGGCAGCGGCAGCGGCAGGATGCCGGCGGATTGTTTATACCAGCACGGTTGGGTGCCTGGCCGTACGGAAACGGACTAAAGGCCCCGTTCGACCGGTGACAGAGGAAGAAGTCGCCCCCCTCCGTCAGGTCATCAAAATCCCCTACAAACATTCCAAATGGCTGGCCGAACAGGTCGCCCTGGAGATTGCCGGCAAAGGCGCTCCTGTGGTCATTGTCAATCCCTCCACGCCGGTCGGCCCTCGAGATGTCAAACCCACCCCAACCGGGCAAATGA
>CAZBKV010000167.1:1071-4854 GCA_964492575.1 uncultured Verrucomicrobiota bacterium
ATCGTCGATTTTCTGCGAGGTCGAATGACTGGGTACCTAGAAACCGGTCTGAATCTTGTTCACGTCCAGGACGTAGCGGTTGGACATATCTTAGCGGCCGAGAAAGGGCGAGTCGGACAACGTTACATCCTGGGGCATCTCCATGGCAATTGGACACTGCGACAGATTTGGGAGACTCTCAGTCGCATGACCGGCAAACCGGCTCCTCGGATCCGAATCCCTTATTGGGTCGCCTGGCTCTACGCCTGCTTAGGAGAATGGGGTGCACGGATCACGGGGAAACCACCCCGCGCTCCACTGGCCGCGGTTCGGATGGCCCGATACCTGATGTTTTTCGATCCTTCCAGGGCGGTGCAGGAACTGGGGCTTCCCCAAACTCCACCAGAACAGGCACTGCAGGATGCGGTCGATTGGTTTCAAACCCATGGATATGCGGGAAAGGAAAGCTAAACCTTTCTTACTTTTCTCTGGTAACAGACCTAAGAAGGCCTTCCTTTATCCATATCTGCTAAAGTTTTTCTTCCGCAACGATCTGATATTGCTTCCCTTTCGCCCTTTCCCTACGCTATGAAGCCTGGATCGCAAGATGAAAATCTATATCAATGGACAATACTACGGAGAGGAAGAGGCGAAGATCTCGGTCTTCGACCATGGATTGTTGTATGGGGACGGAGTCTTTGAAGGGATCCGTGCCTATAACGGTCGGGTTTTCAAACTTCGAGAACATATCAAACGTCTTTACGACTCTGCGAAGGTGATCCTTCTGAAGATCCCCCTGGATCCCTCTGCCATGATCGAGGCGGTATTAGAGACCTGCCGCCAGAACGAATTGCGGGATGGATACATTCGGTTAATTGTTACCCGTGGAATCGGAACCCTAGGACTCAATCCCTTCAAATGTCGCGATCCTCAAATCATTATCATCGCCGGTTCCATCCAGCTTTACCCACCAGAACTGTATGAACAAGGACTTCGAATCGTAACAGTCCCCACTACCCGTAATCATCCCAATGCCGTCAATCCAGCCATCAAATCGCTGAACTATCTTAACAACATTCTGGCCAAAATTGAGGCCGTCACCGCCGGGGTTGAAGAAGCCGTCATGCTGAATACCGAGGGCTACGTTGCCGAGTGTACCGGAGACAATATCTTCATCGTGAAAGGAAAGAAACTGATCACACCCCCCATCTCTGCCGGGGCCTTGCCCGGAATCACCCGAACCGTGGTCATGGAATTGGCTCAAAAAGAAGGGATGGAGGTTGCGGAAGAGACCTTGACTCGCTACGATTTCTATGTGGCAGATGAATGTTTCCTCACCGGTACAGCTGCAGAAATCGTTCCTGTGACCGAAGTAGACCGTCGGCCTGTAGGTTCTGGTTCTCCTGGTCCGATTACCCGAAAACTCATGGAAGCCTACCGGAAATTGACCCAAACAAGTGGAGAACCGATTTGGCCGGAATAGATTATGCTACTAAAGTGCTTGATGAACGAGGAACGATCATCCGCCGTCCAAAATAAAGGGCAAAGCCATGGCACAGCACCAGGACAAAAAAATGCTTTGCATGATTTGTAAAAAAAACGAAGCCACCATCCACCTCACCCAGATTGTGGAGGGAAAGATCAAGAAGATTGATTTATGTGAACAGTGTGCAAAGGAAAAAGGAATCGAAGACCCCACCGGTTTTGCTTTGGCCGATCTTCTTATGGATTTAGGGGGAGCCCAACATCCAGCCAAACCTCAACCGGTCGAAACCGCATGCCCCAAATGCGGCTGTACCCATGCCGACTTTAAAAAGACCGGGCGGCTGGGATGTGCCTATTGCTATGAGCACTTCTGGGAGATCCTAGAGCCGACCCTTAAGGCCATGCATAAGGGCACCAAACATATCGGGAAGGTCCCTGCTCAATCCCAACAACGCGTCGATTTGCGCGAGCGCATCGCTTATCTGGAAAAGAAACTTAAAGAAGCTGTAGCCGTCGAAAACTACGAAGAAGCGGCTCAGCTCCGAGACAAAATTCGAGAACTGAAAAAACAACAACTCCAAACCTAAGGAGAGTCAGAACGGGCCATGAAGTTGGAACAATTTCTCATCGCTCCATCCGAAGCGGTCCGTAGAAGGGGGCCGGAAGATCACATCGTCCTGTCCAGTCGGGTCCGTCTGGCTCGGAACCTCGCGGAGATTCCTTTTCCCAACCGCGCCAAAAAGGCCCAACGAATGGAAGCAATGGAGCAGATCCTGGCTGCCGCAGCCCGACTCCCGGAAATGAAGGACGGGTTGCTGCAGACCATGGATCAATTCAACCAACTAGAGAAACTCCTCCTGATCGAGCGACACCTCATCAGCCGGGAACACGCAGCCAAAAGTTCAGGCAGCGCTTTAGCCCTTAGCACCGATCAGGTCTACTCCATCATGATCAACGAAGAAGATCATATCCGCATGCAATCTCTGCTGCCCGGCCTACAGTTAGAACAGTGTTGGAAAGCCATCGATCGAATCGATTCCCAACTGGAGCAGTGGTTGGATTACGCCTTCTCCCCTCAACTGGGTTATCTGACGGCCTGTCCCACTAACGTCGGCACGGCCATCCGCGTCAGTGCCATGGTTCATCTTCCCGGTTTGGTCCTGACGGATCAGATGGGGCGAATCATTAACGCCATCAACAAACTCGGCCTGGCTGTCCGTGGCCTGTACGGAGAAGGCACAGAAGCCCTCGGCAACATCTTCCAAGTCTCCAATCAGGTCACCCTTGGCGATTCGGAGGAAGAGATCGTCTCCCGCGTTCACAAAGTGGTGGCCCAGTTGATCGAATACGAACAAAACGCCCGTCAAAACCTACTCAAAAAGAAACGTCGCTCGCTCCTCAATACCATCGGACGTGCCTTCGGCACCTTAGCCAATGCCTTTACCATCTCTTCAAAAGAGACCATTACCTTACTTTCTTTCTTCCGATTAGGCATCGAGCTGGGTATGTTTCCTAATGTGGAACGAGCCATTGCCGATGAGTTGTTGTTGATTTGCCAACCCGGACATCTGCAAGCTATGTATCCAGAGGAATTGAAACCCGAAGAACGAGATGCGTTGCGGGCCGACCTGCTGCGGCGGAAGCTACGCCAAATTCCCGCACCGGTCGATCCGCCAACGCAACTAGACAAAGCAGGCGAAATGTAGCATCTTGTCGCAGGCGAAAAAGTAGAAATTATGAGCGATGAGTTAATGCATAACTTCACTCCAAGAGCCCACCAAGTCCTGGCCCTGGCCAGGAAAGAAGCCGATCGGTTCCATCATAACTACGTTGGAACCGAACACCTCCTGCTTGGTTTGATCCGTCTGGGCCAGGGAGTCGCCGTGACCGTCCTCCAAAAAATGGGGGTCGACCTGGAGACCGTCCGTGCCGAGGTCGAAAAACAAATCGGCATGGGGACCCAGGGGAAGGTCATGGGCAATATCCCCTATACCCCACGGGTGAAAAAGGTTCTGGCCCTCGCAGCCAAAGAGGCCCGGAATCTCTCCCATAGCTACATCGGCACCGAACACATCCTACTCGGTCTCCTTCGGGAAGGAGACGGGGTGGCTGCCCGAATCCTTCGCAGCTTGAACGTCGACTTGGAGAAGACCCGGCAGGAAGTCCTCCGCGTCCTCGGCATGGCCGAAGAAGAGGACGAAGAGGAACCCTGGGGAGCCGACGAACCCGGCGAACCTGCCGAAAAGAAGAGCGGAGGATCCGGCCAGGTCAAAACCCCGGCCCTCAAAGCCTTTGGCCGGGACTTGACCGAGATGGCTC
>CAZBKV010000167.1:4864-5990 GCA_964492575.1 uncultured Verrucomicrobiota bacterium
TGGACCCGGTGATTGGCCGAAGAGCCGAAATCGAACGAGTCATCCAGATCCTTTGCCGTCGAACCAAAAACAATCCCGTTCTGTTAGGAGAAGCAGGAGTAGGAAAGACAGCGATTGTAGAAGGCTTAGCTCAAGAGATCGTTAAGGGCAACGTTCCGGAACTCCTCCGCAATAAACGGATCATCAGCCTCGACTTGGCTCTCATGGTCGCCGGCACCAAATACCGCGGCCAATTCGAAGAACGAATCAAGGCCGTCATGGAAGAGATTCGAAAAGCCAAAAACGTTATCCTCTTTATCGACGAGCTCCATACGATCGTCGGTGCCGGTTCAGCAGAAGGGACCATGGATGCCTCCAACATCATCAAACCCGCCCTCAGCCGCGGCGAAATGCAATGCATCGGCGCCACCACTTTGGCCGAATACCGAAAATATATCGAAAAAGATGCGGCCCTCGAACGACGCTTCCAACCCGTTAAGATCGATCCTCCCTCGGTCGAAGAGACCATTAAGATCCTCCATGGGCTAAAATCTAGATACGAAGACCATCACAAGATCCGGTTGACCGATCGCGCCATCGAAGCCGCAGTCCGGCTCTCCGATCGATACATCACCGATCGATACCTTCCAGATAAAGCCATCGACGTAATGGATGAAGCCGGTTCACGGGCTCGCATTGCCGCGACAACACCTCCACCGGAAATCAAAGCCATGGAGGCTAAGTTAGAAGAAATCCGTGCCGAGAAAGAAAAGGCAATCGAAGAACAAGACTTTGAACGGGCCGCTGCCATCCGCGATGAAGAAAAACAACTCCGTCGTCGACTCGAAGAAGCCTTGGAAGAATGGCGAGCCCACCGCGATGAAGAACGAATCGTCGTAGACGAAGAAGATATCATGCATGTGGTTTCGCGTTGGACCGGTATCCCCGTCCAACGCATGGGACAAGACGAGGCCCAGAAACTCCTCAACATGGAGAAAGAAATCAACAAGGTCGTTATTGGCCAAGAAGAAGCCGTGCGGGCCTTGTGCAAAGCCCTACGACGATCCCGTGCCGATCTGAAAGATCCTCGTCGACCCATCGGCTCCTTTGCCTTGCTCGGACCGACCGGGGTCGGAAAGACCTTATT
>CAZBKV010000168.1:0-338 GCA_964492575.1 uncultured Verrucomicrobiota bacterium
ATAAGTATGGAAACACCTCCGCCGCCTCGGTAGCGATTGCTTTCGATGAAGCTGCCCGAGAAGGGGTGATTGAGGAGGGGGATTTGGTGTTGTTGGTAGCGTTTGGGGCAGGTTTTACATGGGGAGCCGCATTAATAGAGTTGTAAAGAGAGGAAGCCTGTTTTATATCGTTAGATTTCGGCTTATCGTATGAAGGGGTCATTGACCAAAGCCAAAAGTTCGCGTAAAATATCTTTACGTTATGGCGGGACTGAAGGCAGATACCTCGGGGGCGTTTGAAACGGTCTCGGTAAAAAATCATGAGATATCACTAGCCCTTTTACCTCATCAAGTGGCGG
>CAZBKV010000168.1:348-5963 GCA_964492575.1 uncultured Verrucomicrobiota bacterium
AGGGAAGTAGTGGTTCAAATCCGTTCTCCTTCGGTACCTGCTCCGATTGAAGTTCGAGGAGTGATTGTGGATTGCACGGGAGATCGTCATCATGGTTTTGTCGCTTCGGTGGTCTTCCTTAATATTGCCCCAGAACAGCAGGCCGCCCTTCAACAATTAGCAGAAGCTACAACAGTAGACTTCGGCATGTAAACTGCTATTTTTCCCGATAAAAAGAAAAGGAAAGGAGCTATGTCTGCGTTAGAGCTTTTTCGCAAAATTTTAAAGGGGGCTGTGGAAGCCGAGGCTTCAGATGTCCACCTCAAAATAGGAGGACCGGTAATTTATCGCATCCATGGGGAGTTGGTCGATGTGGATGCCCCCATCCCTACCAAAGAATGGATGCAGGAGGTGGTAGACGGGATTGTCCCTCCTCATGCCAAAGAACGTTTACAGAACGATCGAGAAGTGGATTTCTCGTATTTTGATCCAGAAGTAGGCCGATTCCGCACCAACGTCTTCCAGCAAAAGGGAGAATGGTGCATCTCCATGCGTTATGTGAAAACGCGAGTGCCTCCTTTCGAAGAACTCGGCTTGCTTCCCATTCTGAAAGAGCTGGCAGAATCCCCCCGAGGGATCATTCTAGTTACAGGAGCTACCGGATGCGGAAAATCGACCACTCTAGCAGCAATGATTGAGCATATCAATGAAACGCAACGTCGCCACATCATCACTTTGGAAGACCCTATTGAGTATGTCTTTGAAGATAAAAAATCTGTAATCGAACAACGAGAAATCGGCTTGGATACCCCAAGTTTCCCTTCCGGACTAAAAAACGTCCTTCGACAGGATCCTGACGTGATCATGATTGGAGAGATGCGGGATCCTATCACGGTCCAATCCGCAATCAGCGCATCAGAGACCGGACACTTAGTCTTGACGACGCTTCACACCACTACGGCCTCCCAGTCAATCTATCGAATTTTGGAGTTCTTCCCACCACACGAACGAGACCAAATCCGTCGTCAGCTTGCTTCGACTCTCCGGGCCGTAATCTGTCAACGAATGGTTGCGAAAGTAAATGGGGGGATTATCCCGGCTCTAGAGATCTTAATCAACACCCCCACTGTGCGTAAACTGTTAGAAGAGGATAAACTGGAGAAACTGCCCGCAGCGATTGAAACCGGCCGAGACGACGGAATGCAAACCTTTAACCAAGCGTTGTACGATCTGGTGAAAGCCGGGATTGTTTCGGAAGAAGAAGCCCTTCGCAAAGCAACCAATCCGCAAGCCTTGGCAATGAATTTCAAAGGGATCTTCCTGGACGAAGCACGGCGAATTCTTGCCTAACCTCTGCTTTTCGAATTAAACCACCGAATTCCCAGTTCGAGGGACAGGAGAAAATCTCCTGTGTCCCTATTTTCTTTTTTGTTAAAGATCGGCAGAAAAGGCGAAAGAGGGGGTAAAGGATCTTATGCAGACGATTCGGCCTCCAGATAATCGATATGAGCGGTTTTTAGTAGAAATCGCCCATCGTCACTTGGCCGAACTCCGATCTGCTTCCCGCCCGAAGCAGATGAAAGCATTTCGACAGTTTCTAAAATCCGGACAGAACTTTCTACGTACACTCCACCGTCGGCCAGGATTCGGACGACTTGCTAGCAAAGCTCGATCTTATTTGGCGGACTTATTGATCGATTTCTCTCTTCGAATCTTCTGTTTGGAATCAGACTTTGCCAGTTCACGTTTTGCCGTCGTTGCGTTAGGGGGGTACGGCCGGGAAGAGCTCTGTCCGGGCAGTGATTTGGATGTGATGTTCCTGCACGATTGCCCCTCGGTAGAAAAAAGTGGGTTTTGTAGCCTTTTTGAAGGCTCTCTCTTATATGAACTGTTTCCTAGGGTGGCCCCTGTAGTACGTACGATTGAAGATTGTTTGCAGACGGCTGCCGCCGATTTGCGTTCTAAAACCGCTTTGATTGAATCTCGTTTTGTTTGTGGAAATCGTGAGCTTTTTGAGACTTTTCAAACTCGTTTGATAGACAATTGTGTAAAGGGACATGAAGAAGAATATTTACTTCAACGTCTGGAGGATCAACAAGCTCGCCGACGAAAATATGGAAATTCCTATAGCCTTCAAGAACCTAATATTAAAAATGGATGTGGAGGATTGCGAGACTTCCAAAATCTTTGTTGGATGGTTTTCTTTAAGTATCGTGTGCGGGATCTTGGAGAATTGCTAAATGGTAACCTAGGATTGATTGACAAGGAAGATTTGAAACAGCTAAACCATGCTTATGACTTTCTACTGCGAGTTCGTACCGAACTTCATTATCTTACCGGACGTTGTACAGATATCCTTCGTCGAGTATGGCAACCAAAGGTAGCTTGGCGGTTAGGATATAAAGATCGATCCCCAGCTAAACGGATCGGTTCGTTTATGACGGATTACTTTCGGGCAACTCGAACAATTTTTTTAATTACTCGAGATTTGGAATTTCAATTAGCCTCTGTTCTTTCTGCTCAAGATCAAAAAAATAGGAGATCGGTCTTGGGGACGACCCAGAAGGCTACTTGGGAGGAAAAAGGGATTTATTTAGAAAATGGAAGGTTGCAAATAGGCGACGAATCGGCGTTTTGGAAAGACCCGCCGCAGTTAATTCAAATTTTTCGGCTGGCTCAGCAATTAGACGTTCCGCTCAGCCCGCGAACCATGCAGCGGATTCGACGTTCCCTTTGTGGAATGGATGCCCGCCTTCGTCAAGATCCAAAGCTAATAAAAACATTTTTAGAAATCCTACGGCATCGGGGAAACATTGGGCAAATTCTGCGAGCGATGCATGAATCGAATTTTTTGGGAAAACTTCTCCCGGCTTTCGGCCGTCTTACCGGATTGGTTCAGTTGGAGTTTTATCATCTTCACGCTGCAGATGAGCACACGTTACAATGTTTGGAAACCTTCGACGAGATTGCTCGTTCTAGCACAGGAGAGTGGGCGGAATTTCACGAAATTTACCATCAGATTCTCCGCCCTGAAATTCTTCATTTAGCTGCTTTATTACATGATACTGGTCGGGCAAAACAGGTCAAAAATCATATTGAAGCAAGCACGAAAATCGCTGTTTCGGTTGCACGCCGATTGAGATTGGATGCCGAAGCCCAGCGCATGTTACGCTTTTTAGTAAAAAATCATTTAGAAATGGTCCGCACATGTGAACGGAAAGATTTGAGTCAGCCAGAGGTAATCCATCGTTTTGCTCGTTTAGTTGAAAATGAGGAGCAGTTAAAAATGTTATTACTTCTAACTGTAGCCGACATACGAGCTACCAGCCCAAGTCTATGGACTGGATACCGGCGTACGCTTTTACAGGATTTATATCGTCGGACAATGGATTTTCTGGAAAGAGGAGGATCCGATGCAGAAGCGATTCGTCAACGTGTCCGCACCCAGGTCCTCCGTTCGGCCCCCTGGTTTTTGTCAAAGCGAGAAATTATCGATCATCTAGAGGGGCTTCCAGAAAGATATCTTGTAGCACGCCCCCCAGAATCTGTGGTTTTGGATTTGATCCTCGTTCGTTGTTTCATGAGAAAGCATATTTTTCAAACCACTAAACCTTTAGATCCAGTTTTATATTGGCGGGATTTGCCAGAATGCGGATATGCAGAACTTTTTGTCTGTGCATGGGATCGTCCTGGACTTTTTAGCGATTTGACGGCATGCATTACCGCTGCTGAAATGAATATTCATAGCGCGGAGATCTTTACCCGACAAGATCATATCGTAATCGACTCTTTTAAAGTAACAGATATGTTCAGCAGTCTTTTACCGCTGGAAAAGCAAAAGAAAAAGTGTTGTGCTTTGATGAGAAAGGTGATCAATCAGAAATTGGACGTAGAAGAAGTCTTGCGAACGCGAAGTAGGCTGGCTAGAAACCTTGAGGAGGACATAGGAGTTTATTTTGAGCCAAAGGTAGAAATTTTAAACCATGAATCAAAGGAGTATACCGTAGTTGAGATTCGTTGTGCAGATTATCCTGGTCTATTACATCGAATCACCAAGGCCTTTCATCAAATGGGATGGAATATTGATTTAGCCAAGATAAATACAGATCGGGGCGTGGCCTGGGATGTATTTTATGTGACAGATAGCCACGGGAAGAAGATTGAAGATCCCTCTCAAATCAAGCGGGCAAAACACCAGCTTCTAAATGTTCTGAAGTAGAAGCAAAAGAGGGACATTACAGAACCTACGTCCGGATCGTAAAAGTTGCCAAATCTCTCAGCTTATCCAATAAGAATCGCCACGGCGATGGCATATTCTCGAGAGTGGCTGAGACTAAGAAGAATGGTGCGGATGCGTCGTTGACGAAGAAGATTCTGTAAAGTCGGTCCCGCAGAAACATAAGGTTGTCCTGTAGATTGATTTAACGTGGCGATATCTTTCCACTTTAAGAGAGGACCAATTCCGGTTCCAAAGGCTTTTGCCACCGCTTCTTTTGCGGCAAATCGAGCAGCGAAATGAGGGATTGGATCGGCGAAGCTCTGACAGTATTGAATTTCTTCGGGGGCAAAAATGCGTTGGGAAAATCGCTCCCCGTATCGCTCGATTGCGGAACGAATCCGATTAAGCTCAACCATATCAATCCCAACGCCCTGAATCCCGAGAGGAGAAGGCGTGTTTTGGGTAGTAGTCATGGGTCGGTCCCTAGAGCATAATTCTGTAAAAGCGTAAGCATATCACGAACGGCTTGTTCCAGACCGACAAATACGGCTCGACTGATAATACTATGGCCAATGTTCAATTCTACCAGATGGGGAACTGTTTTAAGAAGGTAGGGAACATTGGTATAATTCAGACCGTGGCCGGCATTGACACGAAGCCCCGCCTGATGAGCGAGTTGGGCAGCTTCTTTTAATCGGGTCAGCTCGTGCTCTCGTTGGGTTGGATCATGAAAGGCTTCGGCAAATGCACCGGTGTGTAATTCAACAAATTGAGAGCCGATTTGGGCGGCAGCTTCAATTTGCTTTGGATCGGGGTTGATAAAAAGGCTGACTTGAATCCCCGCTTCGTTCATCCGAGAGATGGTAGCTCGAAGAGAGTCTATTTGGGAAACGACGTCTAGGCCGCCTTCTGTTGTAAGTTCTTGCCGGCGTTCTGGGACCAGGCAAATGATATCAGGTTTCACCCGGAGGGCAATTTCTACAATTTCCGGAATGTTCGCCATTTCCATGTTGAGGCGGGTAGTTACTACTTCCCGGAGTCGAAAGATATCCCGGTCCTGGATATGACGTCGATCTTCTCGCAGATGGGCCGTGATCCCATGTGCACCGGCCTGTTCGCAGATCCGCGCCGCTTCAATCGGATCGGGTTCCCCGCCCGAGCGGCCTCGGTATCGAGCCTCCCGTAAGGTGGCGATGTGATCGATATTGACACCAAGTTTCAGCATTTTTTTCTCTTAAATTATTGCTTCGGTTTGGAAGGAGGCAACCGGGAAGGCAGCTTTTTTGTTGGGAGTTTTGGAGGGGCAGGAGGACTCGATGGAGACGGGCTTGGTAGAATAATCTGGATTCGATGCGGCTCTTTTGAAGAGGATGGGGGCTTGTGAGGAAGGGTGGGGCGTTGGGGAGGGGTCCAGCGG
>CAZBKV010000169.1:0-2727 GCA_964492575.1 uncultured Verrucomicrobiota bacterium
GGTTAGAATAGGTATTTCCGTTGGAGCGTCTCTTGAAAAAGAAAGAAACCGCAGATTGGTTTCATAAAAAAGAAACAAAATTTAGAAACGATCGTTTGTACCGATGGAATCGATCATCAAAAAGTTGATAGTCCTGGGGGGTACGATCTCTCTCCTGACGTGCTGGACGGAGCTTGAAGCCCAAACGCTTCCTGCTTCCTCCTTTGCCCGAGTGGAATTGATTCTGCAGATGGATCGAATCGATCCTCAGAAGCGGATTTCTCCTCTTTTGACCGGGAAATTCTGTGAGCATCTTGGGTGGAACATTTATAACGGGATGGATGCCCAGATTCTTCGGAATCCTACCTTCGGCGATTATAAGTTTCGGGTTGGCCCGATGTCTCCTGATGGGATTGCTTCCTTCGCTTGGGATCTGACGAGGATCAAGCAGCGCATGACAGAGCAAGCCATCCGTTACGGCTGGCCTAGGAAAGCCTTGGAAGAGCTATTTGCATCATGGAAAGCAGGGTTGGCTTGTTTTTGGACCCGAGTTCCTTCTGCTCAAGCGGTTCGGGTTAGTCCCGAGCCTGGAACCAATGGGAGTCGGGCTCAACGAATCGAAACCTTGCAACCCAGGGCAGGGGTAGCCCAGTGGACCTGGCTTCCTTTGCATCGGGTTCGTCGATTTGAGGTTGAAGTTTATGGGCGGGCTGTGGAATCGGCGGAACTTTTTGTTCAGGTAAAAGACGAGGATGGGCAGGTGGTGGAGGAGTGTCCTGTAGGGACGCTTCGCCCGGAATGGTCACGGCTTCAGGGATCTTTGGAATTTCCCCAAACCGTGCGGCCAGATGGCCGATTTCAGGTCGCCGTTCTGACAAAGAAGCCAGCAAATATCATCCTTCAATACGTCTTCCTTCGCCCTGCGGATCATGTGCAAGGATTTGACCCGGATGTGGTCCGTTTGTTACGTGCCTCGCATTTGCCCATCCTGCGCTGGCCAGGAGGAAACTTTGTCAGTGGATACCACTGGCGGGATGGAGTAGGACCTATCGAAAAACGACCTAGTCGTCCCAATTATGCTTGGGGTGGAATTGAACCGAATACCTTTGGTACGGATGAGTTCCTTCGTTTTTGTCGTGTCGTAGGATGTGAGCCTCTGATTTGTGTGAATGCGGGCAGTGGGACGCCGGAAGAAGCCGCTGCATGGGTGGAATATTGTAACGGCGATACAAATACTCCTATGGGACGCCTCCGCGCCGCAAACGGACATCCTGAACCTTATCGAGTCAAATACTGGGAGATCGGAAACGAGCTGTGGGGACGCTGGCAATATTTCTGGACCACTCCGGAAGGATATGTAGACCGCTATCGTCGATTTGTTCGGGCGATGCGAGCGGTGGATCCTTCGATCCATATTCTTGCATGTGGAGCCCCTGTGCTTTGGGGAGAAGATTGGAATCAGACAGTGATTCATTCTTTGGGATCAGAGCTGGAGGCTCTTACGGATCATCCTTTAATCGGAGGCAGTGTTCCCCAGACCGTAGATCCGGTGGATGTTTTTCGAGATTTTATGGCGATCCCCAAGCTTCTGGAAAAGCGGTGGCGTGCGATGGAGAAGTTGATGCGACAGAATCAGATTCCTCATCCTCGGCTTGCGGTGACCGAGTTGCAGATGTTTGCTCATGTGGGTGGAAGAGGGGATCGTGACAAGCCGATCCGGTTGACCGCTGAGAACCTACCGCGGCAGGATACCATTTCCGAGGCCCTCTACGATGTGCTTATCTATCATGCATGTGTTCGTCTGACGCCGTTTGTCGAGTTGGTGACTCACTCGGCGACCGTCAATCATGGGGGTGGGCTACGGAAGGAGCGAGAACGAGTTTGGGCGAATCCTTGTTATTATGCTCGGAGTGCTTTTCACGCTCTTGCCGGGGCTCAGATTATTCCTATCGAAATCCAGGCTCAACGTCTACGAGCCCCTCGTGTTTTGCCTAGTATCCGGCACGTACCGGAGACGTTGACCTACTCAAGTGTAGACGCTGTGGCTGGATTGGATCGAAAAGGGCGGGTTTGGGTGTCCATGGTAAATTGTTATGCTGGTAAACCTGTAGAGGTTACAGTGCAAGTCCGATCCGCTACCCCTGCTTCGATAGGCTCACTTTGGCTCTTATATGGGAAAACTCCTTGGTCGCGAAACACATTAGAACATCCTCACGAAGTGGTCCCGATTGAAAAACAAATTCGAGCAGAAGGAAATAAGTTTTGTGTGACTCTTCCCCCTTATTGTGTAGCTCGTTTGGGATTTACACTTAAAAATAACTAGGAGCAAGATTTTTGAGACAGACAAAAGAAGGGCTTAGGCAATGGGCAGAAGGGCACGAATCCTAGTTTTGATAGTGGTCTTGGGATTGTTGTGTGGAAAAGGAATTTTGTGGGCAAAAGCCTTCGAAGATTCCTCTTCTGTATCGAAATCTGATGACGAAATTGTTTTATTTGATCTACTCCCTGTTTATGGGGTTAATTTTAAGGATCAAGATCAACGACGTCAGTTTTGGGATCTGACCCATTTAGTCTTTGCACTGCAAGGGATTGTGAATCGAGATGCTCCTCGATTGTATGTTCGGTTTATTCCTCAGGCAGATGATTTCTGGTGGCAACAGATGCGAAAACCGGGTGGATGGTTAGCCGGGCGGAAAGTGATCCATATTTCGGTTCCGTACAAACTTGTGCGCCATTTTCGAAAATTCC
>CAZBKV010000169.1:2737-5959 GCA_964492575.1 uncultured Verrucomicrobiota bacterium
CAGAAAATTTACTTCCGGTTCGTTATGATCCTCGGGAAGGATTTCTTTATCGCCTCTTAACAGAGGATCAGGCTTTGCATCTTCCTGTTGTGGTGAATCTTCGAGGCACCGATGCCCGGCCGATGTTTACGGGCGAGGGGGAGATTCCGGGAACCTTACTTCACTCCACCGGTAGTGCGAAGTGCGACGCCTATCTTTGGCTTGTAGAACATTACTTAAAAACCGGGAAATTAAACCCGGCCGTCATGGGATATTATATTGATGCCTTTTGGTTAAAAGCCTGGCGGTCGGCTCCGCCGGAGAATTGTACATTAAGTAATCATGATTACATCATCGCCCATCGGGGGCTGATTTTTGATTTGGATGTTTGGGAAGATGAGGCCCCGGTCGACGATCGGCAGCAACCTCATGGGACCGATCTAGAAACATTAAAAACAATTTTACGAACGGCTTATGAGCTTCTGGGAGGCCAAACGATGATTCAAGTTTGTGGGTTTGTCCCTTGGGCTTATAAGTACACGCGGTATCAGGGTCGGCATTGGTTTGCCGGAGGACGCCATGGCGAGGTGGATACAGAATGGCGTTATGCAGCCATTTTATCTTGTTATAATGCCTATATGGATGCAGATGCACTTGGGTTGGGGGCCATGGCCAATGCCTCTTTTTTCCAGCATTTTCCGCTTCGAGCGCGGTATCCCCAGTCCCCACGCCCGACCCGAAAGGTTCTTCGTCAAGAGGGGTTTCTCAATCAGGATGGAACGGTAAAACCTTATGTCTATGTCGCTCATTATGTGGGGGACTATGATTCTTCCGCCTGGTTATATCGGAAACTCCCGGAATTTTGGAAAGATCCTGCCCGAGGAAAGGTAAGGTTAAGTTGGGCATTCAATCCTAATTTAAGTCTTCGTTTTCCATTGGGGATGGCATGGGCCCGGAAACATGCCAGTACGAATGACTGGTTTGTGGCAGGAGATTCCGGGGCAGGATATCTGAATCCAGGGTATCTTATTCCGCCTCGTCCTTTTTCAGGCCTTCCTTCTGGGTTAGAAGTTTGGAGGGAGCATTGTGCGCGGCTTTATCGTCAGTGGGATATTACGTTGACTGGGTTTGTCATCGATGGATTTGCTCCAGGAATGAATGATGAGATCTTGGATGCTTATGCCACCTTTTCTCCGGACGGAGTGGTGGCACAAAAGATCAGGGCATGGGGTATGCATCAAGGGATGCCGTTTGTGCGAATGCGAGGAGATCTGAGTGGTTCTCCTGAGCAAGCGGCCAGACAAATTCTTCGATGGGCGAAGGAAGAGAAAAGGCGACCTGCTTTTTTGGTTTGCCGATCGATTCTGCGATCTCCCTCCTGGTATGCCAAGGTGAATACGAAAGTGAGGGAGGAATCGGATGGGAAGATTCAGATTGTGGATCTTTATACTTTAATGGCTTTGGTCAAACAGCATGTTCTGACGACGGAGACCTTGCGCTAACCTCTGGAGGTTGATTTTACTGGAGCCGGTTGACGATGGACTGGAGCCATTGTCTTTGGGGGGAAAGAATTTCCTGGTTTGAGAGGAGGCCGTCGGTGAGGAAGTTTTTCGCTTGGGCATGGTCTCCGGTTTTCCAATATAATTCTACATTTGCCAATTGGAACCAAAGTTTTTCTTTGGGGGTGAGGGGGACGCCTCGAATTTGATTGATGACCTTTGCGGCGCTGTCTGTTTGTCCATTTTTGGCTAAGGCCCAAGCATAAAGGGCAGCATAACCGGGGATATTTGGGGAAAGTTGATAGAGGTGTTGGGTTATTTTAAGGGCCTCTGGTGTATCGCTTCGAGACATAAGAAGAACCTCGGCATAATTTTGGGCGAAGTCTTGTCGCCACGGATTTTGTTCATAGGCCTTTCGGGCTGCGAGAAAAAGATAATGTTCGTCTCGAACACGGCGGGCTAGTCGGTAGAGCATAGGATAGTATCGAACATCATCTTCGGCGGTTTCCAATTGACGACGAAGCAGTTGAAATGCCTGAGAGTAGAAGTGTTTTTCTTCCAAGAATTCTGCTAAATCTACGATTGCCGCAGGCTTATCTTGAAGTTCAGTGATTAAACTTTGGAATAATTCTTCATCCCATCCTACTTCACCAGCAGTAGCTGTAGAGTCAGCCTGCAAAAGGTAAGAAAGGGCACCCAACGCGGACTGTGTTGTGGATTTACGAAGAAGGAATTTGGCGAATAAAATACTATCTTCAGTGGCTTTGTTTTTTGTTAGAGTTAATGCATAAAGAATACACAAAGATAAATCTGGCTCATTAGAAACCCAACGTTTTAGCACTAATGTTGCCGCACTGTAATCTTGAGCTGCGATCAAGATCCTAGCTTGAGCCGCCCGGTCTTCTATTGTCTGAAGTGTGCCCGGCCAGTGGATAAGGACTTCTTCGGCTTCCTTTTTCCGTCCGGTAAGTAGAAGTCCCATGGAATATTCCACAAGATCTGTATATTGTACAGCGGAACGTTGAATCAGCTCCTTTAGAGCGGTTGCAGCCATTAAGCGATCCCCGGTTCGAGCGGCTCCCCGCAGAAGGCCTCGAAGGATGGAAATAGGAGGATTTGTTGGGTCGATGCTTTGGAAGATCTTTTTTATATTTTGTTCCGGCTCCTCACCGGTTGCCCATCGAGCGATTGTAAGGAACAACTCTAGTTCCGGATCTGATTGAAGAACATTCTGCACTTCTGAAGCGATGCGAAGGCAGCTTCGAAAGCGGCCGGCTTGGAACAAAGTTTTTGCGTAGATAGAGTAAAGGTCTTCAATCCAGTCTTGGCGGTCTCGGTTTCTGAGGATTTGGATTACATCTTGGTAATCTTCTACCCGATAGAGAGCTTTTGTAATGCGGGCAAGTAAAGGATGATCTAATGATTCACTGGCAAGGAGAACTTTGCTGTAATTTTGGATCGCTTCCTTTGTGTCTTGGGAAAGGTTTTGGAAGCGGTTGGTAATCACCCAATCGACAACTTCCCGCGCACGTCGTTCATCCCGCAACCCGGCTTTCCAAGTAATGGGCAAAATGGCGAAGGCCTTTTGGGGATCTCCTTTTAAAACTAGATCTCTAGCTTGTGAAAATTTGGGACGGGCCAGGAGACGTTGGATCCAGCCATGCCGAATTGCGCCAACCCCCCCAATCAACAACACAATCAAACCAACGAAGAGAAGGCCCAGTCGAAACGTAGCCCGCCATGC
>CAZBKV010000170.1:0-5914 GCA_964492575.1 uncultured Verrucomicrobiota bacterium
ACGGGCGAATTCTCGATCTAAAGCATGGAGTTTTTCCTCCCACTGAAGGTGTTGGGGATCGCTCGTATCCAAAGAAACCATACGAGCCTCCAGAACCCTGCGTTGTTGAAAGTACTGGGCTCGCGCCGTGCGGTCCACAGGATAATTCGCCAAAAACCAAAGGACCACACTGGCCCCAAGAATCACCGTTCCGACCTTTCGTAGGAAGAGTTTCACTCGAGCCCATGTATGGACCAAAACCACCCGAAGCAACGGCCTCCGGTAGGTTGGAAGCTCCAGAATGAGGAAGGATTTGTGCTTGCGCAAAAGGGTCTTTTTAAACAGCCACGCCGTCACCAAGGCCCCCACTAATCCCAGGAAATACATCCCGGCCAAAACCAATCCTTGGAGCCCCAAAAACCCTAAAATCCGTTTGTTCGGAATCGTGGCATCGATCAGCAGGGTAAAGACCGGCAACCGCGCCGGACAGGTCATAAAAGGTGCCACAAAAATCGTCACAAGCCGCGTGCGAACATCTTCAATCGTCCGGGTAGCAAGGATTCCCGGCACCGCACAGGCATAAGAACTGAGAAGTGGGATAAAACTTTTCCCGTGCAACCCCACCTTGCTCATCAACCGATCCATCAAAAACGCAGCACGGGCCATGTACCCGCTGTCCTCCATGATCCCGAGGAGGAAGAACAAGATGGCAATCTGAGGAACAAAGACCAGGACCGATCCGGCCCCTCCAAAGACCCCCCGGACGATCAAGTCTCGGAATTCCCCCGGCGGTAATAGGGAAGCCACCCAACCTCCTACCTGATCCACCCAGGTCTCCAACAGTCGTTGCGGTAGCTCAGCCAGGGAAAAAATCGCCTGGAAGAAGATTAACATCACGAGGACTAGGATGATCGTCCCGAAAACAGGATGGGTGAGCACTCGATCCAATCGATCGGTCCAGCTCTGTTCCTGACGGAATTGCCGAACAACAACCTCCTGGATCAAGCGCCCGATCCATTCGTAGCGGAGTCGAACCAGCAGGGTATGTCCATCCTCATCCTTTTCCGAAAGGCGGCTGAGCCCCTCTTCCAATGCCTGAGCGAATTCCGAACCGTAAAAGGTGATGTAGTCCTCTCGGTTCCGATGATCAATCAAAGCCAATAAGGCTTCCACCCGAGCGAATCGGTGTCGGTCCGGCCGAAGACGAATGATCAAACGGGCCAGACGATCCACCTCTTCCTTCCAAGGCGAAGGAAGCTGGGCTAAAGGGAGCATTTCAATGGATCGAGGGCTAGGATGATCCAGCTCCTGAAGGATCGTTTGGATTAAATCCTTGATTCCAAAACGTCGATTCGCCACAAGGGGAATGATCGGGCAGCCAAGCCGCCGGCTGAGTCGATCGACATCAATCTTTAAGCCGGCCTGCTCCGCCAAATCCATCATGTTCAATGCCACTACGGTCGGAATCCCTAGCTCTAAAACCTGAGTCACTAAGTAAAGCTGGCGTTCCAGACTGGAGGCATCCACTACAACAACGACCAGGGAAATCGGCGGGATCTCCGGCCGGCGATGGAGGAGGACATCCCGGCTAATCCGTTCGTCCAACGAATGGGGAATCAAGCTGTAACATCCTGGTAGGTCTAACACCTGAATCTGCCATCCCCTTACACGCATCCTGCCCTCCCGGCGTTCCACCGTTACGCCGGGATAGTTTCCCACATGCGCTCGCAGGCCGGTCAGGGCATTAAAAACCGTAGTTTTCCCGGAATTTGGATTTCCGGCAAGGGCGATATAGATCGGTCTTTTTGCCTCTTGAGTATTCCCGTTCCCCTGCGAGGCGTCGGTTTGATCAGCGGATCGATCCATGGTCCCGTGGACAGCCCAAACGCAAATTCCTCAACACCCCATCTCTATCTTTTCCATTCTGAAAGTCTAAAGGTCTTTCATATCGTCTATTTGGATGTTTGGCGTTGGGTTTTCTCCTAGGGCGACTGAAGGCGAACACGTATTCGCTGCGCTTCTTCTCGACGTAAGCTCAATCGAGTGCCCCGTATACGAACCTCTAACGGACCTCCTAAAGGAGCAGCCCCAACGACCTCAACCGGTGTACCCCGAACAAAGCCTAACTCCATCAACCGTTCGCGGACCTCCGGCTCTGCCTCTACCGTTTCCACCCAGGCATATTGGCCAGGACGAAGGTCCACCAACCACAAAACCTCATTCTCACTCATGATCGATCGAACAGAGGGATTGAGAATCCCCCCACAGCCCATGATCAAGCGGTTTGCTCGACCGGCTCCACGTAAATCTGCTCTGCAAGACGGCCACTAAGCCCTAGCCGAACGTTACAAACTTCACAAACAACATCATGATAACGCAGCAGGAGCCGAATCTGTCCTTCTTCTTTGATTCCCAGCTCCCGGAGTCGGCGGCACAGTTCAGGTTCTGCAAAGATGGATTTAACGGTCACGAGGGTACCCGGTGGGACTCGACTCAGGGGGCAAGGTCGGTTTTGGTGTTGTTGGGCGAGCGGTTGCGTTGTTTGTGTCTTGCCACGCATCGTAAGCATAACTTATCGCAATTGAGATTCGGTTGCAATAAGGAAATCCATTTTTTTCAGTTCACGAAAAAACCCGGAGCATCCTTCCTCCCCTTGCTCCGGGCCGTTACGGTCGTTTGCGCTATGGCATCCGGTGCGGACCACTCCGCCCGGTTACTTTACCTTCTACGACCCCCCTTTTCTCATTGGATATGTGTAATGCAGTTTCAACGCACTTTCAATCCTGACCTGAATCTCCTGCAGGTGCGCATGGGTATATGGATCCAGGCAATCCCCACGCTCAGATAGGACCTCCCCTACTCGACGATGGATCTTCCGCAGCTCTGCCAAGGCCAGCGTAGCGACCGGCTTATGAGCCGCACTCGACCAGCTTTCCGGCATGCTCAGGTAAATCATCCGCTCGACATACTCACGTTGGAGATTCCTGCGCAAGCTGGAGATCATCGGTTTCCGAGCCGTGAATTTCCCTGGGGGTGGCTCGATGATCTCCGTCCAAATCCCCTGCCAGAGCCGACCAAAAACCTCCGGCAAGGTCACCGCGTCTTGGTCCGGAGGGGTCATCATCTCATTGTCCAGTACCCGACCTAAAATGGTAGGATTCAGAAGGGCCGTCAGCAGAGAGGCTTGAATCCCCATAATTCGGTCATGGACCGGGTAACGGCCGTCTTGCATCGCCTGTTTGGGTTCATCGAGCCATTTATCGATCCCGAAATGTCGGAGTAGCTCCGGACTCAAATCAAAGGCTTCGTCCCGGAAACAGTTCTGGATCACAAACTCCAATGCCTCCCGCTGTTTCTTCGGAGGAACCACCTCAAACGGCGGCCGTCCATTCGGATCCCCTTTCTTATCCCGGTAGCGGAACGATCCGCCCAACCAGTTGGCCATCATCGTCAAGGCTCGGGTTTGAAGCCCTAAGGTCAATTCATACCCATACCGGGCTCGAGCCCAGCTTTGTCCTTTTCGGACAAAACGGTTGATCAGCCGTTTCCGGTGATAGTGGACCAGGGCCATCTGCCGCCGGGCATAGTCGATCGGATTCGCACTGAAATCGTAACGACGCGCCAGAGGATCCGGACCGACAGTGTCTTCATCCGTGGCAAAGGCCAGCTCCGGCTCAGCAGCCCGGGAGAGAATTTTCTGCAAGACCTTGGGATCGTCGGTAGGAGTATACCCATATTCGATTGCCCAGTAGTCATACGGCCCAATATCGATCATGCAGTAATCCCCCTGAAACTCGCCCGGCTTGAGGCGATAGATGTTGATCGGGATGTAATCCATGACCGACCCGGCAAACGGCTTTTTCCCTTTGAATTCAGGACTGTTGATCTGCTTCAAGGTATAGATACTGGAAGCCTTGAAGTTATGCCGCAACCCAAGGGTATGCCCCACCTCGTGACACACCAGATCCGCCACCAACGGCCCCACAAACCACTCCGGAATCCCGTCCAGCAGCGAAACCGACTCTTTCTTTGGCCGTTTACCGGTTCCGGTTTTCCCTGGACGGGAAGGACTCGGATCTTCCGGCAGATCCGCAATCATGTCCCAATGCAACGCTGCAAGGCCCATGTCGAGGCTGAGAAACTCTGCATAATCACAACGGGCGTTGCAAAGCGAGAGTGGTCCGGTACAGGTCCCACCCACCGGCCTCTCCATCCATTCATCCTTCTCAAGCCCCAATCCTCCATACGGCTGAACGCCGGCCATCCGGATCTTCTCCATCATCGCTTCCCGTTCCTCCGGCGGAGCCAAAAGAACCCGTGGATCAAACTGCGGATACTTCTGCAGCCACGCCAGCGTCTCCGGAGACATCCCTTCCATAGCCAACCGGGGCAGCAAGTTGTGGTAACGCCGCCAGAAGTACCGAATCCATCCATCCGTTATAATCACATCCGCATCCAGAATCTCCCCCGTCTCCGGATTAACCCGCGAAGGACCGATCGCCGTACCCATGTCATTATTCAGCCAGCGAATGAAGTTATACCGCACATCCTCTGGATCCTTCTCCATATGCGCCCCGGTCGTCGCGTCCTGGTAATAAACCTCAATCGCATTCGCCAATCCGATCCGCTCAAAGGCCTTATTCCAACGCAGCACCCCTTCCCGGACCCATCGCCGGTACCGAATCGGAGTGGTGTACTCGATGTAAAACACAATCGGCTTCTTCACCGGACTGATCTTCAACGAAGGATCGGCCTTCTGCAGATCCCATCGGTTGATGTAGCGAACCTTATTATCATCGCCCTGGTATTTTCCAAGATCGACAAATGTAGTTGTAAAATAACCGATTCGCTGATCCGCCAACCGGGGTTTATAGGACGGATTCGGAAGAATCTCGCTAATGGAATAATAAAAACTCTTCAACACCCCATCGGCCATCGGCATCTCAAAGGCAATCTCAATATTATGTGGAAACGCCTTGGCCACCCGAATCGTGGCTAAATGTTTCTTGGCTTTCGCAATCTTCGTCCGACCAAAGAATGCCTCAGCTTGTCCAACCAACAGCTGATCCAAGTCAATCACCGGCCCCCACTTCGGCAAAATCGTCACAATCGGCACATCCACCAAAACCTTGTCCGTAAACAACCGACGAACCGACGCCTTCGATTCGGGATCTCCGGTCGACCGATAGGCCAGGTTTCGCACCACAAAGGCCATCCGTTTGCCGATCCGACGCCAATACCCGTAATACTCCCCGGCCTGCAACCCAGCGTATCGCTCACCGCTGGAAATCGTCAGAGCTATAAACCACTTCTTCTTCTCAAACCCCGGCGGAAACGCCGCCAACACCTGATTGTCCTTCTTCCGAACCCAGAGCGACATCAACGGCCGCTGACGATCGATCGTCGTGATCACCTCCGTGTACCCCTGCAACACCTTCTGCGGCGGAGGAAACTCCGGCTTCTGCTCCGAGGACGCGGCCTTCTGAGAAGAACCACTCGGAGTGGAAGATGGAGGAGGTTTCGGAGACTGCGGACCGGTGGCTGCCAGAAGAACCGACATCCCTACAGCCATCGTACCCGTCCATACCGCTCCCTGCCTCCAAAAGAGACAGAAAATCCTACTCCTTCGAATCCTTCGCTGCGCCTTCATGACGATTCCTTTGGTTTTCTTCGACCACCGTAGGGTAACGGACCGGACAAAATCCTGTCGAGCCTAGAGCAAGTTACTTTTTCACTCCTCTCCGAAGCGATCCCCAAAGGCTCTCGGTCAGAAGATCTTGTCAGAACGCCGGTTTTCCGAGTAGGACTCAAAACAATGGCAGAAAAAGGACAACAAGAAAAACGAGCCCTCATCCAGCTAGCCCAGGAATACATCGAAAAGGGAGCCCAAGCTGTTAATACCGCCCTGGACACCTTTCTTCCCTCCGAACAGACC
>CAZBKV010000171.1:0-2484 GCA_964492575.1 uncultured Verrucomicrobiota bacterium
ATCCATGACAGGATACTGGGCAACACCACAGCCACCGCTTCCAGATGTCCCCCGCAAACCCACGCCGCCCCCCGCAACAACAACGGCCACGCCGGATAAAAGGCATTTTTGATATCCCCTGGCCGATACCCATACTTCGCCAACCATAGATACGTCTCCCCATCCATGTTGGTGAAATACGTCATCGGTTTTACCTTCCCCGACGGCGGCCAATGGGAATGAGCCGAATATGTGCTTAGATCCTGAATCGGAAGCTGGAAAGAAACAAAATAAATAATCAGCCAGCACAAAAACCAGTATCCTAACCGATACGCCGCCAGCCCACGGAGAACCTTCCAATCTCCGGCATCGATCCACCTCCATAGAGACTTTTCAATCCCCAGCATCTTTCTGCCTTGCTTTCGGCAGCAAGACTAATCCCGCCAAAACCCCCGATCCAAGCAAGAAAAGCCCAATCAAGATTCGTTCTACCCACAACCCGATCCGTGTGGTCTTAAACAACATTCCAAAACAACGACATCCACTTGGTAATCCCACGACCCATAATCCCAAATGATACCAGCTAAATACAACTGCCAACCATAGAAAGACTGCTGCGGTTGTCCGTAACGATCCTCCCCATGCTACAATCGCCAGACATCCCGTCTCCAAACAGACAGCTAGCACTGTGGTAGTACCCAATGAAAAGATGCGGAAAACTGGATCGGGTTGGGCTAATTCCACTGCGGTAGCAGAAAATAGATAAATTACCTTCCCGACCAGGCTCAAAAGCAGAATAAAGATTAATCCTATTGCCACATCGCGCGCTACTGCCTTCCGCATCCGGCCTTCTTCCCACATTCTTTTGTACTTTAAATTTCCTATGCTTTCTTCAGCTTCAGTCGTTTTACGCCAAAATATACAGCTGGCAAAGCCACCAACAAAATCATCCCCACCACAAAATACTGACTTAATCGTTGACGTACGATTCGCTGATGCTCCATTTGGATATTCCGCATGGCATTCCGATAAGCAAAAGTAGCCTTCACCTCTTCGTCGGTCAGCCAGCGGTTCGTTACGTAGGAAATCATCATCAGTTCCGGATGCGTCGGTACCTCAGGAATAAATCGATAGTCCCCAAAGAGAGCCTTGTGACCATGAAGGTGGGGGATCGGATCGACCGGATCCGAAACCACCACAAAATTCGTCACAACGCATTCAAACTGAGCACAAATTTTATTTGTGCTTCCCCATTCCCATGTAGTAAGCCTTCCTCGAGCAGGATAGGTCTTGCCCACCGAATTCGTCCATTCCAGCACCTCAAATACGGCCGCTTTCCGGAGCTTGGTCGGATCGACCGGGAATTTCTTTGGGGCCGATTCCCAGGGAAGGATATAGTCATAATAAATCACCCGCTGCGGCACATCAAACGGAGGGGTCCCCTGCCCTTTTTGTACTTGAACCGGCAGTTTTAAATAAGCCGCTGGATGCCCAGGACCGTTTAAATGCCGTCCTGTCCATGTCCGATCCGCACGAAATCCTTCCCCCGCAATAACCCCTAAACATCCCACCCCTGGTGGTTCTGCAGCAATGCCCTGTAGACTGCGAAAATACGGTCCGGATAAGAGAGTACACCAAATGGCCCCGATCTCGACTCCGAACAGGTCGGAGGGAACCGGAGACCGATGGGTTGTGGCTTCTAAAGAAGGCTCCTTGACTTTTGTAGGATCTTGATTCCAGCTCAAAGCCCGGATTGTACGCCCATTCCATCCGAATTCCATCAGAAAGCCCCGTTGTAGAAACGGCTTATTTTCCGGTTGAAACCGCACATACCAGTTTGTTCCGTCGAACTGGGCCAAGAAGGGCTCAACAAGGTCATATCGAAGTCGATGATTCGGCGGTCCCATCTCTTGGGTATGATGCTTCACATAGCCGGTGATTTGAAAAGTAGCGGCTTCTGCTGAGAGGGACAGCACGAATTCCATAATAAGAAAAAGGAAGACTTCTCTTTTCATTCTCCTCTTCATTCCATCACCACAACTAGACTAGGATACCCAAAAGCGCCAACTTGAAAAAGCCGTTTGCTTTCTGTCGCTGGTTATCCTCATGCTTTCTCTCTTTCTCCTCTTTGTTTCCATCTAAGCCACCACATCCCTAAATACAGGGCCGGTAAAGCTACAAGAAGGATCAAAATCACAATAAAGAATCGACTCATTCGTTGTGTAGTTTTACTCCGCAAAGCCTCCTGAACCCATCTCATGGCATTTTGGTATTGCGGCAAGGCCTTCACTTCCTCATCTGATAGCCAATGATTTGTTATATAAGAAAATCGCAAAAGATCATCCTCATCAGGAGCGCCCCACAGTTCCGGAACCTCAGGAACAAAACGGTATTCTGCAAAGAGAGTCTCATTTCCCCGAAGATCCGGGATCGGATTGACCGGTTCGGAAACCTTCACAAAGTTCGTCACAATACATTCCAGCTCTACACAGATCCTGTTGGTAC
>CAZBKV010000171.1:2494-5871 GCA_964492575.1 uncultured Verrucomicrobiota bacterium
TCGGGTAAGTCACTCCCAATGAATTGGTCCATTCTAGGACCTCAAACACCGCTGCTTTCCGCATCTTGGCCGGATCTTCGGGAAATTGCTTTAGCTGCGCGTGGAAAGGCAGGACATAGTCATAGTAAATCACCCGCTGCGGCACATCGAACGGCAGGGTTCCTCGCCCCCGTTCAATCCGAACAGGAACCTTGAAGTAACTGGAGGAAAGGCGGGGAGCATTCAGATGGCGCACTTTTTTGTTTTTCTTAAAAACATCCAGCTTGGCTAAATATCCCAAACAAGGAGCACCGGGCGGTTCGGCTAAAACCCCATCCAGAGAACGGAAATAAGGCCCGGAAAGTAACGTGCACCACACCACACTGATTTCATGGCCGATTACGTTTACTGGAATAGGGGAACGTCTGATAACCCCTTTTGCAGGTTGTTTCCTGACCTTTTCTGGATCCTTCTCCCAATCCATCATGCGCAACAGCTTTCCATCCCAGCCAAATTCATAGACCGCATCCCGAATAAAGTTGGGTTTGCTGACCGCCTTGAACCGGGCATACCAATTGGTGCCGTCAAATCGGACCCAAAACGGCTCGGTAAGGTTATACCGCACACCCTCTGGCCCAAGTCTCTCTGTATGATATTTGATCAGTCCAGTAATAGAAAAGGTGCTTGCCTGCAAAAGGAGCAAATGAGTGCTCAAAAACGCGGATAGAGCTCGTTTTCTTTTTCCACCGTCTTTCATTTTTTCCTCCTCTTTTGGCTAGACAAGTTTGGCTCTAGAAATAATGAAAAGAAAAGAGGCTTCTGAGGTTGTTATCTAATATTAAACAGGAGCGAACTGGAAGAAACAAAAAGGCGATAAAACATCGCACCTGCGCGGTTTTCTTTTCTTTTTAGAAATCCTTAGAGCTCATCCGAAAAAATCGGCCGGACGGTTTAAACGGAAGACTTCCTAGGAGAAAGAATGCTGGATTGAGGGCATGACCGCAACGGGTGGAGGGATAAAAGAAGGAATTTCTTGCGGCGGCTTGAGGACAAGCCGCCCTACCTGACCCTGGGCATTCGAAAGGGAATTGAAAGGTAGGGCGCGCTGTCCCCAGCACGCCGGGAAAATGGAAAATGAAATTTTATACGGCGGTTTGGGACAAACCACCCTACCTTTCCTTCGCATCCGAAAGCCATGTTGCGGTAGGGCGCATTGTCCCCCCACGCGCCGGGATAAAAATAGACGGATATCCTTTTTCGGACAAGCTCTACGGCTCTATTTGAACACGGTAGAAGGAAGCGGCTGCGGCCTTCGGATTGATTTCATAGGAGGCCGTTTGTCCGGTGCCCGGAATCTCTGCGACTTTTTGGAAGGGACCAGGCAGAGTTATAGCGCGAAGGATGCGATACTGTTTTCCTGCCTCGGTAGGGAACCGCAGCTCTAATTTCTTACCGACCCACTGGAGAGTGAGTTGGAGGGTGGAAGGGCTTTCGCCGCAGAGGGGTTCTCGATGTGGCTGCCATGGTTTAAGTTCCAGGGTGCTTTCCTTGAATTCCGTCTGCCCGGCATGGGTAATGACAGAAAGAGTTTCTTCCTTGATTTGGGGAGTTTGGACGGAGAGGTCCAAGGACTGGAATTGAGCGATGGATTCGTCGGTCCAAGGTGGGCAGTCCTTGTCAAGCATACCTTGAAAATCCGCGGGGACGGAAATCGCGTCCAGCGTATGGTCGGTGGTCCTATAAGTTGTAAAGAGGAAAGCTTGGTCTATATCCGACCAGAAGGCCATAGCGACTGTGACAGGTTGGCCATAGGTCCGGTAGAGAACCTGGGATAGATCTTGATTTAGAGAAAGGAAAGAAGATGTCAGCTCATCTCCCCTGGCCTGAGAAGGAGTCAAAACGTTTAACACGGCATACACTCGATCGGGTGTTACTTTGGTGAGATATAGGAAGCAAAGATTGGAGGCGACAAATTTCGCTTGGGCATCTAGGGAACCGTCTTGAGGGTTCATTTTTACAATTGCTGCGTCTGTTAGGAAAGACCCTACGGATTTCAAGGTCGATCCACCGAGCCAGATTTCTCCATTGGGGCCGAACTCGATATGTTGGACGGAGATGTCATCTAAAAGTTTGGCCCATTGGAGGGAACCGTTTGGAAGGAGTTTCAATAGATAAGTCCGCTCGATCATCTTTTGGAGCAGAAGATCCATCCCGTGATCCGGGATGACGACATAGATCGTTCCGTCCGGCGCTTGTTCAAAAAACGGAACCGGATTTCCCTTCAGTGGCATGATCCACTTCTTTTTCCATTGGATAGAACCATCGGAACGAATCCCTACTAAGCAAAGGGTTCCTTCGGTTTTTATGGAAGGGGGATTGACTTGTTCAAAGGTGGATCGAACGACCCATACGCTCAGGAGATATCCTGAATCGGTTTGAACCCAATCTACCCATCGACTGGCCGGTAATCCAAAGTCAGAGGAAGAAGGTTTTTGAAAATCACTCGATTGGTATACCTGATCGATCACGGCTTGACCTTGGACATTCAATATAATCGCCTTTACGGCGTCGTTGGTTGCCTGCAAGGCCCCAACTAAGGAATCATCCATAAAAGACCAATAAGCATCCTCCGGATCTCCAAAAGGTGGGATCCATACCCCAAGTTTCCGATCCCGCGTCATCCGATCGAACACAGCGACTTCCATTGCTCCGTTCGTGTAGATCACGGTGCCACAAAACGTGTCCCCCGCACTCGGGTAGAGATTCACCCCAAGGGTCTCTTGGCCAGGATCTAAGAAAGCGGCAGTAACTAGTTGTTTCTTAGCATCCCATAGGGCAAGGAAGACCATCTCACTTTGGGTTTGATCTTCTGAAGAATAACCATCCAACAGGTACAGGGGGGTCGACTCCTGCAAGGGGACCATCATTGCCGAGTACCAAGGTGGCAGGGAATCTCCTTTAATGGAAAACCGATCCAGCCACTGAGTTCCTGCGAGGAGTCCTTCGGTCATCCACCATCCTACCACCAAAATTCCCAAGCCGATCCACCACTGCTTTCTCATACGTTGCTCCTTTCTGTCTTGCGCCACCACCGAATCTCCTTTGCGGACAGAATCACTCTTCTTTTCCTCTCAAACCGGAGAGGAACAGGTGATTTTATGACATTGTAGCCCTTCTGTTCCGAAGGGCAAATGTTTCCTCTTCGTTTTCCGGATTTGGGGGAGAAAGGGTCCGGCACCAGCTAAGTTTCTGCACTCAAAAGGAATAAGGAAATGGTAGAGTGGCCTATTCCCAGACCGCCGCAAAAATCCGTTTTCTTCTACGGCGCGCTGAGGACAGCGCGTTCTACCTTTCAATTCCCTTTCGAATGTCCAGGGGTAGGTAGGGTGGTTTGTCCT
>CAZBKV010000172.1:0-1504 GCA_964492575.1 uncultured Verrucomicrobiota bacterium
CCAATGCAGACTGTGGTGTCCACCGGGTCGGTCTTCCTGCAACCGATTCCTTCTTCCTTGGCTCAGACGGATATCCCTGGATTACGGACGATGCGGGAAGTTTCCTCAACCGATAGCCCTCCTTTTACCCTGCCTAGCTTGAACTGGGCGGAGCGCTCCAGGTGGTGGGGACCAACCGGCTGGGAGTTTTCAATCTTCGTAGGGACTCAATGGGATTTATCCAATCAAGAGCTAGGGCCGTTTTTGGTGATACCGTTCGAAGAAGAAGTCCCACAACAGGTTGTTCAACCCGCTTCCTATCCAACCAGTCCCTAAAGCTCACCCGAAAAATCGGCTGAGTCGTTTGAAGGGGAAGGCTTTTTGAGCAGAGAAAACATTGGATGAAAGGCATGATTGCAGCGGATAGGAGGAGAGGGGAGAAGAGTTTTTGCGGCAGCTTGAGGACAAGCCGTTCTACCTGCCCCTGAACTTTCAAACGGAAACGGAAAGGGTAGGGCGCATGGTCCCCAACGCGTCGAGACAAGAAATGGACAGATGCCCTTTTTCGGAGAAGCTCTAAGTTTTGAGTCGGAGGGGGAAAGTGTATAATTCCCGAAGGGAAAGCGATTCCATCCAGTTTTGTTATTTGGGGATGACCCTTATCTTCGACTAGAGACGGTACAAAGCCGGATAGAAAAGAAGAACCCAGTCTCCAAATTCAATCCGCAGGAGGTCTTTTTCTTGAAATTCCGCAATGCCGGTTACAGTTCGGCCTTGGGTATCTTTGATCCGAATACGGTATCGGCCATTTCGAATTTGGGTCCAGGTTCCAGTCCCATTGAAATCAAAGGCCGGCATTCCAGGTACGGGGGGAACCAAAGGGACCTTTGCTTTTTTCTGCTGGGGTTGCTCTTGCCCAGCAGGGGGCATCAGCCCGTACCGGCTGGTTTCCTCCAGTCCATAGCCGTAAGGCCCCATCGCTTGTTGCATCGCCTCTTGGGCCTTCTGAATGGCTTCTTGCATCTGTTTGTGAATCTTCTGAGCTTCTCCAGTAAGTTTGAGCTTTAGGATCGCCTTCTTGGAAGGAGTGGCCATGAATTCCAATTTCGGCAGGAAAAGGGTAAGGACCAACTTCACCATGCGCATCTGCCGAACCGACATATCCGGCTGTTTACGGCGAATGGCTACATAGCTTGCCGCAATATCAATCTTCCATTTTCCAAGGATGGGTTGATCCGCATATTTGGGGGATTTGCCGGTCATCAGGTAGGTGTAGAGGTCGGAAAGGTCCACTTGGGCAAGGTGGTTCATGATGGTCTGATTATTTAAGATAGCCAGGATCTTCGGGTTACTCAGGAGGGGCAAGACCGGACCCTGAGTCTGGAGGGTGCCAAGGATCTGCGTATCTGTAGCCAGGTCTCGGAACTCCTGCATCTGTTGAAACTCCAGGAAAGGAGGATAATTAGCCAACCGCTCGTAGACAGAAGGATTGTGATAGATAAGAGCAAGGACATCCACAATGTCG
>CAZBKV010000172.1:1514-2667 GCA_964492575.1 uncultured Verrucomicrobiota bacterium
TAATAACGCTGAGGCATTGGATCCAGCGAGGCCACGCAACGGTCCATCTTCGTATCATGCAATTGAAGCCGGGCGGTTTTGAGGAGTTTTTGCCATCCAGGGCCGCTCTCCGTTGTAAACGGGACGGCTGGATAGCCGAAGATGTAAATCAAAAGGCAAGCGATAATAGAATAGATAAAGGCTGCAATCAGACCGATAACAAGCCCAAGGCGTCGATTGAGTCGATCCCACTTCGCTAACGTATAATCATCCATCGCAAACTGATACCGAGATTTCAACAGCCAATGAACCAAAAATCCCAAGCCAAAAAAGACCAAGACAAAGAGTAAGAATAGAAAGATCGGGGCCAAAACCGGTGGTTCAAAAGGATGGGTGAACCCCAATTTCACCACCAAAGGGTTGATCTGAGGAGCCAGCGGAAAGGCTAACCATACCCCTAGGATGACCCCTAACAAGGAAATGAGGGATCGGACCGCTCCTTTGAAGTATCCGGTCAGCCCGAAAAACGCAAAAACCACAATAACAAGTGTCCACACCAACATAGGCTCTCAACCTTAACAACTCCTTTTCCCGCTCGTCAGGCTAAAAGCACGATCTGTTCCGAATTCTGCCTAAAGTTCCCTCCGCCCGGCCATTTTTTGAAATCGACCTGCGGTTTTATGTGGCCGGATCTTTTTCCTGCCTTTTTGTGGCCTCGGACCTCTCTATTCCGGAACCCAAACCGGAAAGAGAGTGTACCGGATATGAGCAGAATGTGAAGCATTGGTGCAAGAGAAAAAGAAGGCGAAAAATCTGCTTCGTGGAGTGGTAAGGGCGACTGTTGAGACCGAAAGATTTTCTAGTTCCTTCTTTTGGGGAAAGAGCTCTTGCCAAAGCGGTGGATTCAAGGAGGATTGCTTATCCTCTTTATGGTCTTGTCGATCACAGGTAACCCTTGCTCTCTTTTCTCGGTACTTCAAGTCCATTCGAAAATCGGCTAAGCCGTTTAAATAGAAGACTTTTCTAGGATAGAAGAACGTTGGATCGAGGCATAATCGCAGCGGGTTGAGGGATCAAGGAAGGATTTCTTGCGGCGGTTTGGGACAAACTGTCCTACCTCGAAAGGGCATACGGAAGGTCATGGGTGGTAGGGCGCGCTGTCCCCCAGCGCGCC
>CAZBKV010000172.1:2677-5866 GCA_964492575.1 uncultured Verrucomicrobiota bacterium
AGGTAAGGTAGGGCGGTTTGAGGACAAACCGCCCTACCTTACCTTGGGACCCGAAAGCCATGTTGCGGTAGGGCGCGCTGTCCTCAGCGCGCCGGGGAAAAGGGGGATGAATTTCATGCGGCGGTTTGAGGACATGCCGCCCTACCTGCCCCAGGCATTCGAAAGGAATTGAAAGGTAGAGCGCGTTGTCCTCAACGCACCAAGATAGGCAAAATCGCTTCGAGGATACCTCTTTCCCCTCGAAACATTGACCATCGGCTGGGAAAACGGTAGGGGTAAATGCCATGAGCCGAAGAGAAAGGTGGTTACAAGCATGGGCTTGGGGGATAGGATTGTTATGTTTGCTTCCAAGCCTGGTCTTAGGCGGAGAGGAGACCGTCTGCTGGCAAGGTGGGAATGTGCCGATTGTGTTTCGCGGAGACGCTGTTGTGGTAGGAGGAAATTCGGCGGGGATTGGTTTTGCTGTGGCTCTTGCTCAGCAGGGGCTCCGGGTGTTTGTGGTGACGGATCGGACGTATTTGGGGGAAGACCATTGGGCAGTGTGGACCCGTCCGACATCCCGACGGCGGCTTCGGGAGGATCCGGAGTGGCAGGTTTTTAATGAGGAGGAAGTGTGGCGACCTTTGTGGGTCCAGCGATGTTTGGAACGGGTGTTCATTCGCAAAGGGATTGGGTTCCTTTATGCCTCGTATCCCGTTGCTGTATTGCGGGAGGATCGGACAGGGCGAGTGTGCGGAGTAGTGATTGCCAATCGAAGTGGTCGACAGGTGCTTCTGGGTCGGGTGGTCGTGGATGCGACGCCGTACGCGGTGGTGGCGCGTTTGGCTGGGGTGCGGTTTCGAGCAAGATCTCAAAGATGGACTCAAGCAGAATGGATGGTTGTGGGGGGGTCGGCTCACCGGAGAAGTGATTTGTCCGTAAGCTCACCGGAGAGTTGTCCGGGGATTGTGGGAATCGATGGGAAAAAACGGCCGGTGTGGAAGTACCGCTATCGAGTCCGGGTCCCGGAAAAGCCGGATTGGGCTTGGATCTGTCAGGTGGAACATCAGGTTCGCGATTGGACTTGGGATCCTGCCCAGGTAGATGCTTCGGATGGAATTCGGATCCGGCCCTGGACCACGATCGTAGGGCGACAACATCTTGAAGCTTTCTCCGGAAAGAAGGCCATACCGGCCGGTCCTTTTCAGCCCAGGACGGTTCGTGGTCTATGGGTCTTGAGCCAGTGGGCCGATGTAGGGCCGAAAGCGCAAGAGGCCTTAAGGGATCCGGCCTTCGCACTTTGGGTGGGCAAACAACTTGCTCCGGCCGTCCAGCGATCTTTGGCCCGTCTTCCCTATCCTTCGATCAGTTCGGTTTCAGTCTTTGGAGCTGACTCTTTGAGGAGAAGCGGTTTAAAGGCTCGAACCGGAGAAGAGACCCACATTCGCTTTTCTTCCTATCCTTCCTATAAACTACCTGGGATTTCACTACCGATTCAGAAGCGATATGACGTGGTGGTTGTTGGCGGAGGGACGGCGGGTGCACCGGCCGGGATTGGTGCGGCTCGAGAGGGTGCCCGCACGTTGGTCATTGAATACCTCCATAGTCTAGGAGGGGTAGGAACGGCAGGATTGATTTCTTCTTACTATCACGGAAACCGCGTAGGATTTACTCAAGAAGTCACGAGGGGAACCGATGGAATGGGCCCGCCTTCCTTACGTCCGACTCGAGGCTGGAATGTGCAGTGGAAGATGGAGTGGTTTCGCCGGACTCTACGTCGAGCAGGGGCTGAAGTTTGGTTTGGCACTTTTGGCATGGGTGCGTTGGTGCGGGGCCGATGTGTAAAAGGAGTGATCCTTGCTACTCCGATGGGGCCGTTGGCCGTCTCAGCCCATACAGTCATCGATGCGACCGGGAATGCAGACATTGCGTATGCGGCGGGTGCCGAGTGTGTTCCGATGGATCGAGAAGAAGTTGCCGTCCAGGGAGCCGGACTTCCCCCTCGAAATATCCCAGAACGGTATACGAACACCGATTGGACCTTTATTGACGATAGTGACGTGGTGGATGTGACCCGTGCCTTTGTGCAGGCTCGTGCCCGATTCCAGAAGGCTTACGATTTGGCCCGCTGGGTGGATACACGGGAACGACGACGGATTGTGGGTGAACTGACCCTCACCCCGATGGATATCTACCTGCATCGGACGTTTCCGGATACAATCGTTTTGGCAAAGAGTGATTTTGATACGCACGGTTTTACGGTCCATCCGTTGTTTCTGATCCGGCCACCGGATCGCCGGGTTTTTGTGGTGCATGTCCCGTTTCGTTGCCTGATCCCGCGTGGGTGGGATGGGATTTTGGTCACCGGATTGGGAGTAAGTGCTCATCGAGATGCCATGCCGGTGATTCGGATGCAGGCCGATGTCCAGAATCAAGGCTACGGTGCGGGTATAGCAGCCGCTATGGCGACAAAACTAGGGTGTCCGGTACGGGAGATTCCAATTCGCAAACTCCAAGCCCATCTGGTTCGGATAGGAAACCTCCCGCCGGAGGTATTGCATGAAGAGGATTCCTTTCCTGTGTCGGAGAAAGAGCTTCAGGAGGCGGTGCGTGCGGTGGTCTCGGGATATGATCGATTGGAAGTTCTGCTTGCGGCTTGGGATCGAGCCCGGCCGTTGATCGAGCAAGCTTACCGAACCAGCAAGGATTTCCAAACTCGGCTGGTTTATGCGCATATCCTAGGGATGATGGGGAATGCAACCGGTGTGGACACTTTGATCAAGGCGGTAGAAGGTCGGCAGTGGGATCGAGGTTGGCAGTTTACCGGTATGGGACAGTACGGGGCGAGTTTAAGTCGATTGGATAGTCTGGTGATTGCGTTGGGGAGGACACGGGATCCTCGAGCGGTTCCCGTCATTGTTGCTTTGGCCAGGAAATTGACCCCGCAAAGTGCCTTTTCCCACTTTCGGGCGGTTGCTCTGGCCCTGGAACAACTGGATACCCAACAAGCGGCTCAAGTATTGGCACAATTGTTGAAATTACCCGGCGTGATGGGACATGCCGTGACCGATTTTCAAGAAGCCTTACGCCGTAACCCGCCCAGTGGCACGGATACTACGCTTCGGAATCAGGCCTTACGAGAGTTGTATTTGGCTCGTGCTTTGTATCGATGCGGGGACTGGCAAGGATTAGGAAGGAAGATCCTAGAGC
>CAZBKV010000173.1:0-5506 GCA_964492575.1 uncultured Verrucomicrobiota bacterium
ATCGAGGCCCATGGATTGATATTTAGAGTGCGCTGTCCTCAGCGCGTCGGAGAAAAGGAAAACCGCCGTCTCACGACGGAGACTTCACGGTCTCGGAAGCTATGCCTGAGAAAGGAGCCTCTGATGGCTCCGTTCGTCAGGGCATGGAAGAGGTATCAAGGGGAAGAGGTGGTGGGTTCGGGACGTTTTTGGTAGGCGATACGGAAGATGGTCCGGCCTTCGGCCACGAAGTCCCGCTCAAAGTCGGTCAGGATCGAGGCCAGTTCTGGAGGGGTTTCTACTTCTTGGAATCCGGGATGCCCACCGAAACTCTCTCGCATTTGTTCGAAATAAGACTCCGAGTCAGTTCGCAGGTATACAAACCCGCCTGGCTCAAGCGCGCGGTAGGCCCACTGAGCGAACTCCGGTTTGACCAGCCGACGTTTTTGATGCTTCTTTTTGGGCCAAGGATCGGGGAAGTAGATGTGGAAAGCCGCTACACTATTTGGAGGCAGGAGGTAACGGACCAGGTAAGAAGCCTCCAATCGAAGGGCGAGCACGTTGGTCAACCCGGCGCGTTGGGCTTTTTTATCGATTTTGCGGAGTCGTCCCAGTAATCGTTCAACCCCCAGGAAATTTCGTTCCGGGTGTCGACGGGCATATTCGATGAGAAATCCTCCATCCCCGGCTCCCAGCTCGATCTCGACCGGTTGGGGTTTAGGGAAGATATGGGGCAAGTCCAGCGGATCCAATAGGGAGGTCAGTGGGTAGATGAATTTCCCCGGTTCGATCTTTTGTGGATCTGGCCGCGGAGGTGTGGGGTGAGAAACAGCAGAAGGCTCCGCAGCGGTAGGCGAGGCTTCCGCTTCTGATCGGTAGGTTTGTTCCAGCTCCTTTCTCATCGGCCTGTTTCAGGTCTCTTCTTTGAGTGCTTGGTTTTGCAGTGTGGAACAGTATTCAGGGATGGATGAATTGCCAAATCGAAGGAGGAAGCTGCGTAAGAGGTAAGATCATCTTAGCCTCCTAACAGTAATTCCGGTCGATTCTGATCCTCTCCGACTCGGTAGCGTGGGAAGGCTTTGATGGAGAAGCTGACCCCGATGGTGTAGTCGGTGGGGCCGTCTTTCGGTTCACGGATTCGGAAGCTGATAGCGCCGGTCCAGGTCCGCAGGTCGCGGTAAATTGTGTATTGTTGTTCTTCGAGGCGGCCATCCCGTGCCTCAAATCGATGCAAGAAACGAAAGGCCCAGTCTTCGTTTAGTTTATAGTAGAAACTCGATTCAAATAGATTGTTATCCCACTCGCCACTCAGCCCCAACCAGTTGTGGAGGTACCGATGGCCTAAGCTCCAGGACCAGCGATCATTTGGAGTGAAGACAATCCGATGATCGGCGAGCAACAAATTGCCTTTTTGGATATCGTAATTGACTTCGGAGGTCAGGGTAATCCAATTCCTGGGTTTAAAGTCGAGGGCAGAGTATAATTTTCCCCAACCGCCACCATGCGGATGGGGGTCAGGATACCAATCAAAGAAGGCCCACCAATCCAGCCAATCTTCCACCCGGCCTTCCCGTTTGGTTTGGAGACGATTTCGTAAGCCGAATCGGAAGACATTTTCCGCGCCGATGGCATCCACTGCGTTGTATTCGGGAAGGGTAATGGGGAGCGGCCGGAAAGCCGGCACTTGGTAGTCAAATTGTGGGAGCAACCGGGCTACCGGGCTGGGACGCGGAATGTAGGCATAGGTAAGGGTCGGCTCTACAATGTGCCGCACGCCGTCGAGCTCAAGCAGGGAGCTATGAGCCTCTGGCCAGAGCCTCCAGAACTTGGTCGAGGCATCGACCGCGGTGTGAAATACCCAGCGGGTAGGATCATGGGGAAGGTTGTCCAAGCCCTTTTGATATTTGTAATGGGTCAATCGTACGCCGGCCCGTGGCGTGACGGTTACTGCCTCAAACAGGCGGGTGGGTATTGAAAGCTGTTGATAGGTATCTGCCCGGAGTGCTTCAAAGCTTGGATCTTTTTTGTTTGCTTCGCAGAACCGAAGGTAGGCCACCGAGCTTTGGCTTTGATAGTATAGGGGCGTGTGAAAGACAGGTTGCTCATAAGCGGTCAGACGGATATCCGGGATTCGCTCGACGGTCTGGAAAAACTCGTTTAATCGCGGCATCGCCATAACGTCTAATGTCCAGTCGGAAGCCAGCCAGCTTACCTCTGCAAATGTCTTCGGCTCCCGGTCGGCCCGATATTCTCCATCGAAAAAGTCCCGGATTACATAAAGATCGCTTTGTTTTCGCAGGGCAGCCCGGAAGGAGAAATTTGTGCTTGGATGGGCTTTGTATTCAAGGCGGACGCGATAGCGATTGGAGTCAATGGATTTTCCGGAAGGAGTGCGACCGGGCCGGGCATCCGGCGCGAAGTAGATGCTGAATCGGCCGGAACCTTCCAATCCCAGATCCGGAAAGAGATCCAACCCGACGCCGACACCTCGTTTTGCGCGGTAGTCCAGATGGGCTTGGGTATCGAGATTTTTGGCCGGAGACCAACCGATTGTGGTCAAAAGATAGGGGCCGTAAATGGAGCGATATCCCGGCTGGGGAGAAATACGCAGACCGCTCTTTCCAAAGGTGTACCGGTACTTTGGCAGATACATGATCGGGACTTTCCCCAGCAGAAAAGTTGCATCTTCCACCTCTACGTATTTCCCTGGCAGAAGCCGAAGAACACGAGCCCGGACCCGATGAGTTGGTTGAGCCACGTCATCGGTGGTAAGAAAGACATTCGTGGCCGTCTCCATATGGGTCTCAGGATCCCCATGAAGCCGTTCTCCCGCAATGAACAGGGGAGGATGCCCAAATCGAAATTTTTCTGCCTCAATCGTCCCGGTTTGGAAGTTATAGCGTAACACATCACTGACCCATACATCCTCACCTCGACGGAGCCGCACATCCCCTCGCGCTTCAATCACTCCACTGCCCCGAAAGAATCGAATCTCCTTAGCCGTAAGCTCGACATCTCTATAGGTAAGGATTAAACCGGCAGGATCCCGAGCGATTCCGTGCTCCTCGTCATATTCGAAATGCCCCTCTGCGCTCGTAGCACGGAGAATCAAAGGCTCTTCCTTCTCCTGAGCCCCGATTCTTCCACTCAGAAGCAACATGATCCACAAAGCGAGTATCCACCGATACGTTACCCGCATTTAGGCGGCACGGTAAAAAATGAAGCGCCAAGTGCCAAGCCCAATCCGATCCTTGAAACTCAGAAAGGATCAAAGAAAGAGGGGGACTTATTTTTGCCGGACCTTCTGACGGGCCCGTTCCAGGATCTTTCGTTCTCGCTCGCTCAGACTTTCCAAACCGTGGGTCAAGATTTTATCCAAAATCGGATCGACCTCTCGACGCATGAATTCATCCGGTGGCAGCTGATCTTCCTCCAGCTCTTCAACGTCTCCTTCGGAGTAAGAGCGTTTTCTTGTTACGGAATGAACTTGGACAATTCGGATTTTGGGCAGTCGGAATTGGAACCGTTCCGGCTTCAAAAGATACCGCGCGTACACAATCCCTACCAGCATCCCTCCCAAATGAGCTGTGTGAGCAATATTCGATTGAGGGTTCAATAACCCCAAAACTGTAATTCCTAACATGATGAACAGAAGCGTTTTGGCCCGCATCTGAACCGGGATAATAAAAGCAATCAACGCCGTCAGCTGCGTCTCCTTGTTCAGCACCGCAAACACAGCAAGAAGCCCAAACACTCCCGCCGACGCACCAACCACCGGATGCATGCCGAAATGTCTGGGAAAGGCCCAAGAAAGAAGACAATGCAATACCCCTCCAATGGCTCCTGCCGTCAGATAAAGCCCTAACATGGCCCGTTGGCCGATCAGAATCTCTACCTGCCGACCAAAGATGTAGAGCATCAAACAATTCACCAACAAATGGAAGATCCCTCCATGCAGAAATTGGAAAGTGAGCAGTTGCCATACTGTTCCATGCAAGAATTGCTTGGGATTTAGCTCGAAGATCGTAAGCAGTCGGTCGGCAGTAGCCGGTGCGGCCATAGAAAGGAGGGCAAAAAGAAAATAAATCAGAACATTGGCAGCCACCAAGATGGCCGTCATGGAGAGAAATTGCCGATGCACCGGCCGCTGCATGTACGGACGTTCACTCAGCATTTGCTAAAGAAAATCTACCCCTACTTGCCCCTGGTTGCAACGCCTCTCCCCCCGTCAAAAAACAACTTTTAATGTGATCAGAAAAAATCTGACTTGCCATTCTAACAAGAGCCTCTTCAATAAGAAATGCTAAAGGAGAATACAGGCCTATGGCAGACAAAACACAAAAAAATCCAGGTAACGTACCCGGTAAGTATTACGTAGACAGCTCATGTATCGATTGCGACCTGTGCCGGGAAACCGCCCCCTGTTGCTTCAAACGCAACGATGAGGGGGGTTACTCCTACGTCTTCAAACAACCTGAAAACGAAGAGGAAGAGCGCCAATGTCGAGAGGCGATGGAAGGCTGTCCTGTAGGTGCGATCGGGGACGACGGTGATCAGTGATTCCCAGGTTGAGGGAGCCTAAATCAGTTAATATCACAGAGAGGATCGTTGAACCTGCTGCAAGGTAGGGACAGCGATCCTCTCTTTTCCTCTTTTTCTTACGCCCAAAATCCTTTTCCCAGGAAACCATAAAACCTTAACATCCTCGTGGCGGTTGCGGAGGAAAGATTCACCCGAAAATCCGGGCAGGAGGTCTTCACCGGCAACGAGCTTCTGGTCAAAGGCTGCCTAGAAGCCGAAGGCGGAACCCATCTCTGGACCGGATATCCCGGCTCGCCGGTCTCTGGATTTTTTGACGCGGCCCACGCCCTGCGTCGACTCCTCCGAACCCATGGAATCCGTGTCACCATAGCCAACAACGAGGCCCTGGCCGCCGCCATGATCAATGGGAGTCAGATGGCTCCCTTGCGCGCGATCAGTGTCCAGAAAAGCGTAGGAGTCCACGTTGCAGCCGATGCCCTAGCCCTAGGAAACCTTGTTGGTGCCCACCCTGAAGGCGGTGCCATCATCGTCCTCGGCGACGATCCATGGAGCGATTCGACCCAGGTCCCGGCCGATTCCCGATTCCTCGCCCGTCACCTCCTCATGCCGGTCATGGAACCGGCCGATCCGCAGGAAATCAAAGATTGGATCGACCTGGCCTTCAAGCTTTCCCGCGAAAGCGAGCTCTACATCGGCTATCTGGTCAATACAAACCAGGTAGACGGCGGCGGCTCCGTCCAAGTTCGGCCTAACCAATGGCCCCAAATCCACACCCAAAACCAGTTCGACTTTGACGTTTCCAAGATCGACTTTGACCGCAACGTCCTTCTCCCACCCCGCACTTGGTGGAAAGAAGAGACCATCCATCAGCGCTACCAGCGCCTCTGGCAGAGTGCCCGCCGCCACGGCGTCCAACAATGGTTGCGAGCGGAAAATCCACCGGGCCGAATCGGCTTTATCTCTGCCGGCGAAGCCTATACCTACC
>CAZBKV010000173.1:5516-5864 GCA_964492575.1 uncultured Verrucomicrobiota bacterium
GCGCCATGCCCTAACCGAAATGGGCTTAGACGGCGTCTTTCCGATCCTCAAACTCGGAATCACCTTTCCGGTCGATCCAAACCTTGTCCGCGAATTCTTCCAAGGCTTAGAGCACATCATCGTCGTCGAACAACGTCGCCCCTTCCTCGAAGAACAAATCGTGGCGATTGCCCAGGATCTGAATCGGGAGAAGAACCGTCCTGTAGCTCCTTTCATTTGGGGGAAACAGTTCCCCCAAGACCTTCCAGGAATCCCGGCCGCTCGCGGTCTCAATCCCAGTATCCTCATCGAACGCCTTGGTCGCCTGTTCCAGAAATGGGACCAAGTACGGGATCAGCTGCCTCCCAA
>CAZBKV010000174.1:0-5828 GCA_964492575.1 uncultured Verrucomicrobiota bacterium
CCCCTTTTCCCCGGCGCGCTAGGGACAGCGCGCTCTACCTTTCAATCCCCCTTCGAATACCCAGGGTCAGGTAGGGCGGCTTGTCCTCAAGCCGCCGCACAAATTCCTTCCCCTATCCCCCAAGCCGTCGCGGTCATGCCCTCGATCCGACGTTTTTCTCTCCTCTAGGACGTCTTCCATTCCAAGACCGCCCAGCTGATTTTTCGGATGAGCTTTAGGGAAGTTGCTTCACGGATTCGCTCGGGTGATTGCCGCGAAGTTCCTCGATGAGCTGCTGGCGGAGCTCGAAAAGCCCACGTTCTACACCTGCCGGATAACGGTGGGGATAGACGAAGCGTTTGATCCCTTCGTGGAATTTGGCCAGCTCGGTACGGCAGCGTTCTCGGATGTGCTCTAACGGCTCAGGTTCCACCACGCGCTGACCCTCTTGAACAAGGGGATGGAGGAGATCCCAACCTTCGGCTTCATCGGGAATTCGCTTGCGTCGGATGGGATCAGCCGGATCGACGATATGCCAGCTTCCAATGGGTGGACGATTGACGTCGTAGATCGCATCGGCGATGTATTCTCCATCCTGAAGGAATCGGCGGACCTGCTGACGGCCGGGAATCGTTACCTTCGCGCTTTCTTCCGAAAGCTTTAGGCAAGGTCGCCATCGGCCGTCCGCTTCTTCAATCATGGCTAATTTATAGACACAACCCAAAGCAGGTTGATCGAAAGCCGTAACCAACCGTGTACCAACTCCCCATAAATTGATAGCGGCTTTTTGCTCTTTCAGACTGGCAATGATGTATTCGTCCAAGTCATTGCTGGCCATAATCCGGACTTCTTGCAACCCAGCCTCATCCAACATCCGGCGGGCTTGCCGGCTCAGCCAGGCAAGGTCCCCGCTGTCCAACCGAATGGCTACCAGGCGTCCTCCTTTTGCTTTTAGCTCTTTCGCCACCTGGATCGCCCGCTGGACTCCTTCCAGCGTATTGTATGTATCAACCAACAGGACGCAGTTATTCGGCATCGCCTCGGCAAAGGCCCGAAACGCAGTGAGCTCGTCCCCAAAAGCCTGCACCCAACTATGGGCATGGGTACCCCGTACCGGGATCCCAAACTCTTTTCCTGCCAATACATTGGAAGTAGCTACGCAGCCGCCAATATAAGCGGCACGGGTGGCGCTCATCGCTCCGTTTACGCCTTGGGCTCGGCGCAGTCCAAATTCCACGACCGGATCGCCACCCGCGGCCAAACACACACGGGCGGCCTTTGTAGCAACTAAGGTTGGAAATCCGATCAGATTCAATAACCCTGTCTCCAGGAGCTGGCATTCCAGAAGGCCTCCTTCCACCCGTAACAGAGGTTCATGGGGAAAAACGACCGTTCCTTCCCGAACCCCATAGATATGGCCCCGGAAACGGAATTGGGCCAGAAACTCAAGAAAGGATTCGCGGAAAAGCGGGCGACCGTCATTCCCTTGAAGGCTGGCAAGATAGGTCAGCTCTTCCTCAGTGAACCAACAATCCAGTACATACTGGATAGCATCTTCGATTCCACAGGCCACCGTAAATCCTCCCCCAAACGGGTTTTGGCGAAAGAAGAGGTGGAATATAGCCCGTCGGTCCTGCATTCCCTTCAACCAATACCCCTGGGCCATGGTCAATTGATAAAGATCAGTGAGCAGCGGACTGAACCGCCGCTGCGGAGGCATCCTATCCCTCTGCTCCAACTCTATGGATTCTTTTGGCCTCATATCATTGGATTCTTGTTTTTCTCTCAACAATGCCTTCTTTTTTCCTGAAATCGAATTTTCAAACGTCATTTTTGAGAAGAAAAGCAATCGCAACGGCAGAGAGACGGGATTGGCCTTGTCAGGGAAAAAGCAAGAAGAAAGAATGACGGACTGGTGATCGCAACACAGTTAACAATTGTAGGTGTAGGTTTATTAGGTGGATCGCTGGGGTTAGCGCTTCGGCGAGCACAGTTGGTGGAGCAGGTTGTCGGTCTGGTTCGACGTCCGGAGGCCGCACGACAGAGCGTCGAGTTGGGAATTGTCGATCGAGCGACCCTGGATCCGGCGGAGGCGTTGGAGCAGGCGGAGATGATCGTGCTTTGCACGCCGGTGGGGGTTATGGTTCCTCTGATGGAGTCTTTTCTCCCTTCTCTTCAGCCGGGGGCTATTGTGACCGATGTGGGGAGCACCAAAGGACGGTTGGTCCGTGAGTTGGATCGGATCTTGAGTGGGAAACCAGTCTCTTACGTAGGGGCTCATCCGATGGCCGGCTCGGAAAAGGCAGGGATGGAATATGCTCGAGAGGATCTCTTTGAGGAGGCCTTATGTATTTTGACCCCTGGATTGACCAGTTCCCCCGAGGCGATCGCCCAGGTGGAGAGGTTATGGCAGGGGGTAGGCTGTCGGCTGATTCAATTGTCTCCAGACGAACACGATCGAGTCGTAGCCCGAACCAGCCATCTGCCTCATTTAACCGCAACAGCTCTGGTACGCCGAATCTTAGGAGAGGCTCAGACAGAAGAGGGACTCTTTTGTGCAACGGGTTTTGCGGATACGACTCGGATCGCTTCCGGAGATCCGAAGATGTGGGTGGATATCGCACTCCATAATCATACCCACTTGAGCAGGGAGCTGCAGGCCTTGGGACAGGAACTCCTCCAGCTGGCCGAATTAGTGCAAAGAGCCGATTCGGCAGCGCTTTATCAATATTTGGCTATAGCAAAAGAGCTTCGAGATCGCTGGGATCAGCAACACCGATGCCGACATCAACCTTCTAAGGAAACGGCCCCACGGCCTTCCTCGCTTTGATTCAGAAAGGTGCGTATGCCTTTGCCGGACTGCATCACAATTGAGCCTTTGTCGCAACCGGTTGCGGCTCGGATCACTGTCCCAGGATCCAAAAGCATTAGCAACCGGGCGATGATCCTTGGGGCCTTGGCAGAGGGGACTGTAACGATTCGCGGGGCATTGTGGAGCGAAGATACGCAGGTAATGCTCCAAGCCCTCCGGACGTTGGGGTTTGAGGTTGAGGCAGAACCAGATTCCCAGGAGCCCTGCAATCGGACGATTCGAATCCGAGGACAAGCCGGGCGGATCCCTCGCGCAGGTTCTCGATCAGAGCCGATCTCCCTCTATGTAGCCAATGCCGGGACGGCGGCTCGGTTTTTGGCTGCGCTGGTGGCATTGGGGGAAGGATGGTATTTCCTCCATGGGACCGAACGGATGCATCAGCGACCGCAAAGCGGACTGTTTGCCGCGTTGCGGCAGTTGGGATGCGAGATCGAGGCAGAAGACGATCGGTTGCCGGCACGAATCCGAGGGATCGGTCACCGGCCGGGGCGGTGTGTGGTGGATCCCTCTGAAAGCTCTCAGTTTGCTTCGGCCTTGTTGATGGCAGCGGTGCAGGCACCATGGGAAGTGCAACTGAAGGATCCGGCGGCGGCCAAGTCGGGATACATCTATTTGACTCAGCAGATGATCCAGTCATTCCCGCTCCAGGGCGGGACCTTTTCGGTCGAGCCGGATGCCTCCAGCGGATCGTATTTTTGGGCGGCGGCTTGGATCCAACAGCTTCGGTTTCCTCAAAGTTCGAAACGAATCGAGGTGGTCCATTGGCCCCGGAGCGGATGGCAAATCGACGAGCGATTCCCCCAATACCTCCCACCGCGAGGAGTAATTTCTCGAGAGCGAGATCTAGGAGATAGCATTCTGACGGCAATGGTTTTGGCCCCTCTGGGATCGGAACCGGTGCGGTTTACGGATCTTCATCGGCTTCGACTCCAGGAATGTGAGCGGGTGCAGGCGATGCGGACCGAACTGAGTCGATGCGGGGCCCACGTGGTGGAAGAAGGAGATGAATTGCAGATCCTTCCTGCCCCCCTTCACGGCGCAAAGATCGAGACATACAACGATCATCGCATCGCCATGTGTTTCAGCATCCTTGGCTTGCACATTGCTGGAATCCAGATTCAAAATCCCTCCTGCGTTCGGAAGACCTTTCCGAATTTTTATCAGAAATTGGCCGCTCCGCCACCGCAGGGGCTGGGTGTTCGGATTTTAGACAGTCAGACAGGCCGGGTGTTAACAGAGGAAGATTGGATGGCGGAGTTGGAAGAGGGAGGAAGTTAGGAAAGTCGGATGAAAGGTCGATCTAGTAAAAAAAAGAAGGCCGAGACGTCTTTGCAATACAACGTAGCGGAACGTCGTCCGATCGTCATTGCGATTGATGGGACCAGCGCTAGCGGCAAAAGCACAAATGCCCGCCGCGTAGCCCAGGCATTGGGTTTTGTCTACGTAGACACAGGGGCCATGTACCGTACGCTGGCATGGTATTGCTTGAAAAAAGGGGTTGATGTGCGGGATTCAAAAGCGGTGGCTGCGGTCTGTCGGAGATGGAAGACCCGATTGATTAATGTCGACAACCAAGTCCGTCTCTTAGTCAACGGATATTATCCGGAGAAGGAGATCCGAACCGCAGAGGTTAGTGCTGTAGTGCCTTATGTGGCCGCCGTTCCTCAGGTGCGCGAATGGATGAAAAAACGGCAACGGGAGTGTGTCCAATTTGGGAACTTGGTGATGGAAGGGCGAGACATCGGCTCAAACGTCTTTCCTGAAACCGAGTTTAAGTTCTTCCTGGATGCTTCGTTGGCCGAGCGGACCCGCCGACGGCAGGCCGATGGGGTTCAGGAGAACCTGGCAGCTCGAGATCAGCAGGATAGCCAGCGGGCAGCCGCCCCCCTAATCATTCCCTTAGGAGCGGTGGTCATTGACACCTCCGATTTAACCCCGGAACAAACGACCAAGCGAATCCTTCAAATCATCCAAGAGCGTCTACAACACCCACCACAAAAAAGCTCCCGGCCTTCCAACTCGGCGGAAGAATCTCCCTCTTCCTCAGCCCCTATGCCTTCTAGCTCTCCAGAAGGTGAGTCTCCAGATTCCGCAGAAACATGAGCCGTTCTCCGTCCAATCTTCCCTCAGCCGAACGACCCACATTGTGGTACCGCTTTGGGTGGCATCTCTTTCGGGCAATATTCCGTGTTTATTTCCGGTGGCGGGTTTACTACCCAGAACGAGTACCACTGGAAGGTCCCCTCATCGTTGCTGCCAATCATGCAAGTTTTTTAGACCCTCCATTGGTCGGATCGGCTGCGCCCAGACCACTATATTACATGGCGCGGGAGACCCTATTTCGGAATCCAATCCTTCGGACCATCATTCGAGGTTGGAACGCCGTTCCAGTGGCCCGGGATACCGCCAGCTCGCGTGGATTGAAGGCGGCCGTCGATCTATTGGAAGCAGGTCATGCGGTGTTGGTGTTTCCGGAAGGGACGCGCTCCCGGGACGGACATCTTCAACCCGCTCAAGCCGGGGTCGGTTTATTAGTGGCAAGAGTCGCCTGCCCGGTGGTTCCGGTGCGTATCATAAACTCCCACCGTGCTTTACCCCGTGGGGCTTTCTTGCCTCGTCCGGTGCGGATCGAAGTCCTTTTTGGAGAGCCGATGGATATGCATCTGTGGCGGGAACGAATGGTTCATGCTCCTTCCTTTGCTCGGAAAGACCTCTATCGTCAGGCTGCGCAAGCGATTATGGATGCGATCGCTGCGCTGCAGCCTCCCCAAATAAGATGATTGTTTAAAATGCTCCATTCGAGCTTGTCCGAAAAAGGGTATCCGTCCATTTTCCTTATCTCGGTGCGTTGGGAACAACGCGCCCTAGCTTTCGGATGCCAAGGAAAGGTAGGGCGGCTTGTCCCCAAGCCGCCGTTATAAAATTTCATTCCCCCTTTTTCCCCGGCGCGCTGAGGATAGCGCGCCCTACCACAAAT
>CAZBKV010000175.1:0-543 GCA_964492575.1 uncultured Verrucomicrobiota bacterium
GCTGTGGAAGCTGGGGATGGGGATTGTCGCGGGATTCCTGGCCGGATGGACGGTTCTGGGGCAGGTACGCATCACGGAGATTATGTATCATCCCGCCGGCAAGGATCCGAATGAGCCCGGCGAATACATTGAGTTGTGGAATCAAGGGGAGGAAGCGGTCGATCTGAGCGACTGGCGATTTGACCAGGGGATTCACCTGATCTTTCCTACCAATACGGTTCTCCAGCCTCATGCCTATCTGCTGGTAGCGAAGGATCCTGAGTTTTTAAAACAACATGCTTCCTTACCTTCGGATCTGCTGGTGGTAGGACCGTATGAAGGGAATTTGAATAATGGAGGAGAGACCATCCGACTGGTTAATGCTTACGGCCAAACGGTGATCCGGCTTCGGTACGGGGATCATGGGGATTGGCCGGCTGCAGCGGACGGGACCGGGCATTCGTTGGTGTTTGAAGACTTTTCGTTAGATCCAGAAGATCCGCGGGATTGGACGGCAAGCCGGATGATCGGTGGTTCTCCAGGTCGGGTCGACAATCCAGAACG
>CAZBKV010000175.1:553-5808 GCA_964492575.1 uncultured Verrucomicrobiota bacterium
CGAAGATTTAGTCCTGATTCAGCTCGGATCGATCGGGAAATATTTCAAAGGGACCGAAGAGCCGAGCGGCGGAACCACAGACTGGACAAAGATCGATTTCCAGACCGATGACCGATGGTTGGAAGGGCCGAGCGGGTACGGCTATTCGAATAATCCCCAAGAGCAGGCATACATCAAAACGTTCCTCGACGACATGCGCGGGCACTATATCTCAGTCTACGTCCGCTTGCCGTTCCAATTAACTCAGGACCAAATCCAGCAGATTGCCTCCCTGGAGCTGATCATGGCGTATGATGATGGATATGTCGCCTATCTGAACGGACAGCGTGTCCATGCAACCAATGTGGAAGGAAATCCCCCGGCCCATGACGATCATGCCACGACTTCCGTGGATTACCAACCCGAAACGGTGGATCTTACCCCTTTCCTGAACCTCCTCCGACCGGGGACGAATATCCTGGCGGTCCAGGGTCATAACTGGTCCATCAGCGGTAGTTCGGATTTTATCTTAAGCCCGACCTTAATCGCCCATCTGAAACCTCCGAGCACCGAACAAGATCCGCGACGGCAGATCTGCATCAACGAAATCTTGGCAGCCAGCGGTCCGAATCAAGGGGATTGGGTGGAATTGTACAATCCAACGGATCAAGAGATCGACCTATCCGGGTGTTGGCTTTCGGATGACCCGGCCCAGTTAGACAAATATCAACTTCCCCAAGGAAGTACGGTGCCGGCCCATGGTTTTCTGGTCTTACGCCAGCAGGACTTCGGATTCGGCCTAAATGCCGGGGGTGAGAAGGTCTTTCTCACTGAACCGAACAAGCAATACGTGCTGGCGGCATATGGTTTTGGGCCTCAGATTCAAGGGGTCAGCATCGGCCGGTATCCGGATGGAGCTCCGGACTGGTTTTTTATGCCGGAGCCGACTCCAGGAGCGCCGAATCGAGTCCAGCGCGTCAGTCCGGTGGTCATCAGCGAGTTGATGTATCACGATCCAGAGGATGCCCGGTATGAATACATTGAACTTCAGAATCGTGGGGATCAGGAAGTCGATTTGAGTCAGTGGAAATTCCGCGGGGTGGAATTCACCTTTCCGGACGGAACCAAGCTGGGGCCGGGAGAGTTTTTGGTAGTAGCGGACGATCAAGAGGCCTTTACGGAGCGGTATCCGGACGTGTCAGCCCCAGTCCTAGGGGATTACGGTGGGAACTTAGACAACGGTGGGGAAACGATCCGGCTTTTGAACACGGACGATATAGTGGTCGATTTTGTATCGTATCAGGATCGACCGCCTTGGCCGGTGACGCCGGATGGCCTGGGCGCTTCGCTGGAACGAGCCACGGTTGTTCCCGATTTCACCGATCCCTATCAATGGGCTGCTTCCCCGATCAGTCACCCAAGCCCTGGAAGGCCCAGCACGATCACCGGCTACCAAGAGCCGCAGCCGTCGCCGGTGGTGCTTACAGAAGTGATGTACCATGCCATCAGCGAGACGACGGATCCTCGGCGGGGGGAGTTTGTCGAGATTTATAATCGATCGAAGAACCCGGTCGACCTGACCGGCTGGTCCGTAGTGGGGGATATTCAATTTGCCTTTCCGGAAGGAACCCAACTTGGACCGCAGCAATGTCTGGTCCTCGCGTGGGATCCAGCATACTTGAAGGAGCTTTATTCTCTGCCGGATTCGGTTGTTTTGGGGCCGCTCCAGGGTGAATTACGAAACGGTGGCGGGAAAGTCTGGATCGTCCGTCCGAATGGCCGAGTTGCCGACGGGGTAAACTACGATGATGATTTTCCGTGGCCCTCCCTGGCCGATGGGTATGGGAAAGAAGAAGGTAAGGGCCGATCTTTGGAACGAATTTGTGTGGATGAACCCGGCTGGGGTGGGGAGAATTGGCGGGCTTCGGCCGAAGACCAGCCAACTCCTGGCGTGCCGCCCCAAGACCTCGTTTGTCCTCCCCCGCCGCTCGTGACGAACCTGACGTTGGAACCGTTCCCGATCCGAGCCGACAGCCGTCCCAAACTTACGGCCTGGGTGCATGGAGGGGAACGCGTTGTGGACGGGACCATCGAGTTCTGGAAAGACGATGTGGAAACGACTGGCGAACCCCACCAGAGCTTGCCTCTACTGAGTTCCTCCGATCATCCGGAGCAATGGTGGGTGGAGCTCCCTCAGTTTCCGGAAAATTCGATCATCCGTTTCCGCCTAACCTTCCAATTGGATGACGGCTCTACGCTTCAATCCCCTTCGTCGGACCGGGATGTGTTTGCTTGGCATGCTTATTTTGTCGAACCCGATGTGCAGTCTAAATACCCGGTTTACCACCTCTTTATCTCTTCCGAAAATTGGCGGAAGTTGCACGAATGGACCCAGCCGGGACGGGTGATTGGAAATCAACCAAACCCGAATTGGAACCGCGAAGTGCCGGCGGTCTTTGTGGCCCGTGGAGTGGTCTACGACGTCACCGTACGGCACCAAGGAAGCCGATGGAACCGCCGCAACGGCGCCACCATTTCCTTCCCCTGCCCCTCTCACCGGGACGACGGCAAGGCCCAGGTCCGAAGCTGGCGAATCCGGTTCCCTTCTTATCGGGATTTGGACGGAATGGACATCTTGATTCTGCAAAAGCAGGGAGGCTGGCCGCAGCATATCTCGTTCCGTATGTTTGAACTGGCCGGTGTGCCCGCCCCGAAAACATGGTGGGCGGACCTCCGGATCAACGGGTGCCGATACAATCCAGATGCCTATGCCATTGAACGTCCCGGGGCCGATTTGGTCCGCCGCTGGTACGGTGAGGTAGGAGATCTGTTTAAGTCCCAAGGATACACCGGAAACGAAGGACCATGGAGCTGGGGCGATGAACGATTAATCATCGGTCCTTTGAACGGATTTACCGAGAGCCAACGCTATAAGTATACCTATGACCGAAAGACCCGAAATTGGATCGCCTCCCGGGACGACGATCGCCAGGATCTGGTCGAACCGTTGATTGAAGGGCTCCACGAGGCTAAGCGAAAGGGAAAGGCGGCCTTGCGGGCGTACCTGGCCGAGCATTTTGATGTGGATGAGGTGCTCCGGTACATCTGCACCATCAACTACGTCGGAACTTTCGACGACATGTTTCAAAACCACTATCTCTACCACAGCCTTCGGGATGGACGGTGGCGAGTCTTTCCTTGGGACATGGACCACACGTTAGGTTCCGGTTCCTATGGGGAATGGAATGCCAACCCGTTCCGTGGGGCCGATCAAGCCCGGGTGAATGCCGATCCGGTCCTGCGCCAAAAAATCGGAAACATTGGAAACCGCAACGGTTGGTGGAATCGATTGAAGGATGCGTTTTTCATTGCTTATCAGGACGAGTTTGTGCGGAAGTTTCTGGTCTTAAATAATACAGTCTTTGCCCCGGAAAATATGGATCAAATCATTGAGGAAGCAGGCGCATTATATGGGGCCTCTGAGGCCCAAAAACAGCAACTGAAAGATTACATCCGAGCACGACATCAATACCTGAACGACTTCCTGCTCCCGTGGGTTCCTCAGACACCCCGCTTGCAAATCACGACGGTCCGACACCGAATCCAGATTCAATGGCCGGCCTGGATGGTGGGATTTGAGTTGCAAAGCGCCCCCACTCTGCAGGGACCTTGGACTCCGGTGCCGAAAGAGGAACTGACTGTGACAAACGACCAGTATACCCTTCGCATCCGCCCCCAACAAAAGACCCTTTTCTTCCGATTGGTGAAAAAGGAGACCAATCCGTAGTAAGGAACCACAGGGCTGGCTGGGCTTCCACTCATCGTGAGGTCCTATTTCGTTCAAGGCCTTTTTCGGCGGCAAAGCATTGACCCGTTTGCGGTGGGGATTGCATGCTGGACGCGCATGATGACAACGGCGAATAAGATTACGATCGTTCGCATTTTGCTGGTACCGTTTTTTGCCTACGAGCTGGTCCGGTTTCTTCAGACCGGGATTGCGACTCATCGTTGGTTGGCCTTGGGGCTTTTCCTGTTGGCGGCGATTGGGGATGGAGTGGATGGGTTTATTGCCCGGCGGTTTCATCAGAAAACGGAGCTGGGAGCGATTTTGGATCCGTTAGCGGATAAGTTACTATTGGTTTTGGGGTTATTGATTTTGAGTCTTCACAATCAGGGTGGGATACCGGTTATTCCCCTTTGGCTAACGATAACTGTGTTGGCACGGGATATCATGCTCGTGCTGCTCCTAATCCTGGTCGCCTGCCTAGTCGGCCGCGGAAGTGTCCGACCCCATCTAACGGGAAAAACGGCAACGGTCTTGCAAATGACCTGCATTGTATGGGTTTTGGTAGGGTTATCGGGCCGATGGCTCCCTTATCTTGCGGCAGCGGCCACATTCTTTACTGCAATTTCGGGAATCATCTATCTTCGGGCGGGAATAGCGATTCTCCGGGGAAATGCAAAACAGGAAGAACAAATCCCTCAATCTCCCTCCTCATCGTAGATTTTAAGGTTATAAGGTATCATTATCAAACTTGTTAGGTCCACTACCGACAACGGTTTGAAACGCCTCTCAAACCCATACGCCCATTCGAAGAAAATCCTCCCTCTCAGAGGCTTCCTCACTGAGCCGTCCAGCCCCCGTCGATCAGAATATCCGTTCCGGTGATGAACTCCGCCTCCGGTCGACAGAGGTACAAAACTAAAGAAGCCACCTCTTCTTCCCGTCCCCACCGACCCAAGGGGATTCGGCTTACAAACTGCTTGTTCAGCTGCGGATCCTGGATGATCGGGGCATTCATCTCGGTAGCAATTGGACCGGGACTGACGGCATTTACCGTGATCTTATCCGCCGCTAATTCCAGGGCCAAGGCCTTGGTAAAACCAAGTAGACCCGCCTTACTGGCCGCATAAGCCGTCCTCCCCGGCAAGGCGACATGGCTCAGGATCGAAGTCATGTTGATAATCCGACCGTACCCCTGCCCTCGCATGTAAGGCACAAAGGCCTTGCACATCAAAAAAGCGCCATACAGGTTGGTCTCCAACACATCACGCCATTGAGCAACCGGAAACTCCGTCAGCGGTTTCCGGATGTTAATCCCTGCGTTGTTGACCAGGATATGAACCCGGCCAAAATGATGAATCACCCGCTCCCGCAGCCGATCCACCGATTCCTCCTTCCGCACATCACACTCAAACGGAAAGGCCTCTCCACCCTCACTCTGGATCTCCTGCGCCACCTGCTGAAGGACATTTAGATTTCGACTAACCAGGGC
>CAZBKV010000176.1:0-435 GCA_964492575.1 uncultured Verrucomicrobiota bacterium
GGGTTGGGGCTAACGTTGGGGAAGACGGGTTTTGGTTAAGGGAAGACGAATGCGTACGGAGATTGAAAAATTACTGATTTTACAGGACTGCGATCAGCGAATCAGTTCGGTAAAGATTGAGCTTTCCGAGATTGGGCCAGAGCGGGAAGTGTTACGAGCTAAGGCAGCGGAGGCCCGTCAGCGGTGTGCGGATTTGAAGAGACGGATCCAGCAGATGGAGGCAAGGCGGAAGGAGCTGGAGATCGAAGAAGAAAAACAACGGGAGCTGGTGCAGAAGTATTCCTTCCAACAGTTTCAGACGAAGAAGAATGAGGAATATCAGGCGTTGGGGCGAGAAATTGAACGGTGTAAACAACGGATCGATCAGCTTCAGGAGGATCAGATTTTGTTATTGGAGGAGATGGATCAGCGTCAGGCGGAGCTGGCTCAATTGAC
>CAZBKV010000176.1:445-5806 GCA_964492575.1 uncultured Verrucomicrobiota bacterium
GTCAGGAAGCGGATCGAGTGGAGCAGGAGGTGCGGGCACAGATTCAGGATTTGGAGCAGCGGGAGCAGGTGTTATTGCGGGAGTTGGAAGAGCTGGGAAAACGGCGGGAGGAGTTAGCGGTCCAGGTTCCGGCTTCGTTGTTGGCTCGATATGAACGGATTCGGAAGGCACGAGGGGATCGAGTTGTGGTAGGGGTAGAGCATCGGGTTTGTGGAGGTTGTCATATGTCGCTGCCGCCGCAGGTGATCATCGCGGTCAAGGCGGATAAGGAGCTGGTGGCTTGTCCGAATTGTGGACGGATTTTGTATTACCATCCGGGAATGGTTTTGGAACCTCGAGAAGAGATTTAGGAGGCGAAGAAAAAGAAAAGCCCGGTAGGAATGACCGGGCTTGGGTTTTCTTGGGAGAAAGCTTGGTTTTTGGATCAACTGCTACAACCGCCGCACAAATCACAGCCTTGAATGTTTTCCTCCTCAGGCACATGACCTAGTTCGAGTGTCTTGGTGACATAGCGAAGGACCAGGTCTTGGACTTGTTGCATGGTTTCCTGAGCTTGGAGGAACCGACGGGCCACTTCGTTCGCGAGTAAGGCTTCCCGCTTCTGTTCGTATTCCTGGAGCTCTTCGTTGGTGATGGGGGCTCCTTGACGTTGTTTGTAATAGAGTTGTTCGCCGATTTCCGCGGCTTGCCGGTACAAGCCCTGGGCCTCTTCGTCTTTCAAAAAGGCCTCTACATCCTGACGGAATTGGGCGAAGTCCGGAAGGGCAACGATCTCGCGACAAAAAGCGAGGGTCTTTTGGGCAAGGGCTCCGTTTTGTAGACTGGCTTGCATACTCATTCTGACTCCTTTTTCGCTCCCACCATACCGTAGGATCAGGAAAATACAAGGAAAACGATCCATTTTTTGCAATTTTTTGCGAGCCAGTAGGTTGGGTAAGTGGGACTGAATGGGACGGGAGAGTCCCTCTTTCTTACCATTCGATGAGGGAGTTTGTATCGATTTGGAATGGAGAGGTCTGATGGCTGGAGACGTATATAGACCATGGGCGATATCGCCACAGAAAGACAATCAAAGCGGCCAAAAGAAGAACTAGAGCAAGGAGGAGTCGTTTTCGGAGCCGACGATTTTGAGGGGATTGGTCTTCTTGGGACGATTGTTCGGATAAAGCGGAGGCGATTTCACCACGGAGTTGTAAGGCACGTTGGAAGACGGCATGCCAATTGATTTGCCCCGGTTTTTGGACGCTGATTTTGTAGAATCGGGAATCGCAACTGTTGCGAGCACAGTATCCGAGGCGGATCCGACGGATTCGAGGTGGATCATTTTCCGATCCCTGAGCGGTTAAAAGCTGAAGTTCCTCTGGGGTGAGCCGGATTCCGCATCCCACACATTCAAACACAAGGCAATGACGAAGGAGGGAATCAATCTCTTCGGCGCCTCGGCCTTGTTCGGCTAAGGCGTGGATCAGCGCTTGATATGTTTCAATCAATTGTTCAACCGGAACATCTAGTTCCAGATGTCTTGTTTTGTCCTTCTGCATGGAGGGGTGGACTCTCCTCTTGCCCAACCGGTTTTGGTCTATTGCCCCGAGCCATCGGCCGGGATGTACCAAACCCACTGTTTGGTCGGCTCATAGGGATAATAAGGATTTTGCTGGAGGGAACGCGAGAAATTCAAAAAGGCACTGTGTCCATCGGCAAATCCGATCGCCGACCAGAAGAGAGGTGGGGCTCGGCGGACATCGGTGAAGCTCGTTGCGCCACGGGCATAATGCCATTGGTACCAGCGGGGACCTGTATTTGCACAACCCCAAATCCGCGCCGGGGGCTCATACAACAGGATGAACTTACTGGGGTTCGGAATCGTATCTTCGGTCTTTCCGGCGATTCCATTCTTCGGATCCAACGGAGGGTGGCGAAACCCACCCCCACTAAGAACAGTCAGTCCTCCGGCATTGTAGGTATAACTACAGCCGATGGTCTCGTAATTGGATGGGACTTGTTTGCCCGAACAGAGGCACGGGAGGATGCTTTGACCTTTGTCCCGAGGACAACGAAAGACAGGAGAAGGTCGAATATACGGCCATAGGGGACGAGCACGTGCAGAAAGCACACAGGCTCGCAAAGGAGGGGCTGGATCGTTCCCCCCTAAGACCTGTCGTGTACTCTTGACAACGTTAGGATTGGGACGACCGGTTCGGGGATCAATCTCATGGGCTTGGCTGAGAGGATACCGATCCTGATTGTCGCCAACATAGAGAAAAAGGGCGATGGTAATTTGGTGAAGATTATTGATACACGTTACCGTTTGCGCCTTTTCTTTGGCTCGACCCAAGGAGGGCAAAAGCATAGAAGCCAATAGACTAATAATTGCAATAACAACAAGCAATTCAATCAGAGTGAATCCGTGTTTCTTTCTGTCTTGAAGAAGCGACTCCTGGGGGATCTCACGCTCCAAAAAGACGGAGTGATTTCGGAATCCTTCTATTTTCCACTGTTGGGAGTTCATGCTATCATTGTTTCAAACTCCGGCATCCTTTCCCCTGTTTCAGTTTTCAATAGCACATTTCACGCCAAAAGCTTCTTAGGCTTTATTCTTTTCATAGCATCTTCAGACAAGAAGGGAAGAAGAGGGTTTTGTTTGGTTTCGATAATTGTACCTCCTCACCCCCGAAGGCTGCGCTCCTTCCGCCTCCTCCAGAAATCCTTTCCCTGGAGAAAGAAAGATGAGGTTTAGGGGGTTATCTGATTAGCTGACCACAAATTTTCGGAGTCTCTTCTTTTCCGAAATTTGTTGGACCAGTTGGCGGATTCGCTGGGCTTCGGATTTTGGAGCAACAAGAAGGGCATCATCGGTGAGGATCACCATCGAATCCTTTACCCCCAAAGTAGCAATGAGCCCACCTTTCTTACTCCGAGCGTCGTAGATGATGTTTCCTTGGGAGTCGAGCTGGGCGTAGAGGGCCTGGACTGTATTGCCTTGCTCGTCGGTCGGAAGATGCCGGGCCAGGGCGGTCCAGGAGCCAAGATCGTCCCAGGCAAAATCCCCTTCGGCACAGACTACGTTATCCGCCTTCTCCATCAAGGCATAGTCGATGGAGATTTTTTCGAGTTTCTTGTAATCGCGAGAGAGGACTTGCTGGAGTTTGCCGTCCTGAGCCGCTCGAATCCAGCGACGACAGGCCTCAGCCATTTCCGGTTTGTGTTTCCAAAGACCGTCCAGCAGGCTATTGGCAGTCCAGATGAACATGCCGGCGTTCCATCGATAGTTTCCGGCCCTTAAATACTCACAGGCCCGGTTATAATCCGGTTTTTCGACAAATTGTTCCGCCTTGTAGAAGGTGGTAGAGGGATGGAAATTGGGGGGGAGCTCCTTAAGTTCCTCGCCCAGGCGGATGTAGCCGTAGCCCGTAGCCGGCTCAGTGGGTTTAATTCCGATCGTTACAAGAACCGGCAACTTCTCGGCAATGGTAAAGCTGTCCTTCAGGATTTTTACAAACCGAGCTTCATCCGGGATCCAGTGGTCCGATGGAAGGACCGCCATCACCCCGTCCGGGTCTTTGGCGCTGACCAAAGCGGCACCAAGGGTCACGGCTGCGCAGGTGTCTCGCATTACCGGTTCTGCGATGACGTTTTCTTTAGGAAGCCAGGGGAGCTGCTTTTGAACCTCTGGGGTTTGGACACTGTTGGTAATAACGAAGATATGGGCAGGTGGGACCACTTTTTTGAGGCGGTTGGCGGCCTGTTGCAGGAGAGTGCCTTTGCCCAGGAGTTTGAGGAGCTGTTTAGGACGTTTTTCGCGGCTGAGCGGCCAGAATCGTTCGCCGCGGCCTCCTGCCATGATAATTCCATATCGTGGAGCGTTCCGTAACGGGCTCATTGTCTCTTTCTGTTTTTATCGTTCTCTGTTGCTTTTGTTTATCAGGACATTAGACTCTGTTTCGTTCTCGCGTATTTGAAGAGTTTCCACAAAGCCCTTCACAAATTCCGTCACCCCCGAAACCAGATTCGGAGAAGTCCCCAGCCGTTCAATCTGACGAACCACCGCACTCCCCACCACCACTGCATCGGCAAATCGAGCGACCTGTCGGGCCTGCTCCGGTGCCGCAATCCCAAAGCCTACGGCAATCGGGACCGAGGAGTATCTTCGGATCAGCCCTACCCGATCTTGGAGCTGCCGGGTGATTTCAGTTCGCATTCCGGTCACCCCCTCCCGAGAGACGTAATACAAAAAGCCAGAGGCCCGCGAAGCAATCGTCTGGATTCGGGACTCGGGTGTGGTAGGGGCAATCAAATAAATCGGATGAACCCCGAATTTGCGGAGAAGATCCTCATACCCCCCCATCTCTTCAGGGGGAAGATCTAAGATAAGAAGACCGTCCACGCCTGCCTGGGCGGCGTCTTTGGTAAAGGTCTCCAATCCGTAGCGATGGACCAGATTGAAGTAGAGGTAGAGGACGATCGGGATTTGGGATTGGGATCGGATTTGGGCAACTGTATCGAGAACTTTAGAGGGGGTAGTTCCGGAGGCCAGACCGCGTTGGGCCGCGGCTTGGTTGACCGGGCCATCGGCTAAGGGATCGCTAAACGGAACTCCTAGCTCAAGGATATCGACACCGATGTCCGAGAAAGCCAGGGCCAGCTCTCGAGTCGCCTCGAGATTTGGATCGCCGGCCCCGATATAAATGATCAGGCCTTTCCGGCCTTGGGCTTGTAGTTGTTGAAATCGAGAGTCGATTCGATTCATGTGCTCTTTTTTCGTTTTGGACTTTGATTCTACGGATCTTTGCGTTGGATGCAACGATTCGAGGAAAAGCGGGGAATCCACAGGGGAAATAGTTTTAGGTAACGTTCATGGATGAGATAAAGAAAATTTTCTTCTCTTTCCCTTGAAAATCTCCCTGGCGTAAAACTTGCTAGAAAAGAAAGGCAACCATTCTCCATCACAGGTTCCGGGGGAAGATGTGGTGAAGAAAGGGGCAACATGTGTGAAGTGACAAAGGAAAAGAGGGGGAACGATGAAACCGGTGGGTGGATTGAAACGGCAATCGGTCGGTCAGGGGAGCTGGGGGAAACTTTTGGGGATTGGCCTCGGGGTTTGGTTGATAGGGGTTGCCTGGAGCGGTTTGGCCTACGCGGCGCAGCCGGGGATCTTTGTCATCGAAGCGGAGGATTTTAACTACGGAGGGGGGAAGAGCAAACCGGAAGCCTCGCAGATGCCCTATTTGGGCGGGGCGTATCAGGGACTCTCGGCGGTTCACAATATCGATTATCATCGGAACGATTCCCAGTCGGTAGCAGATAGTTATCGGATTGGGGAACAGCCGAATGTCCCGATGCTGGCAAATCCGGATTGCGACC
>CAZBKV010000177.1:0-5768 GCA_964492575.1 uncultured Verrucomicrobiota bacterium
GTACGAAGGGCGGCCTTTGACGACCTGGATTCAGATGAGCCTTTCCTCCGATGAGGCGGAGGTGCGGAAGGCAAGGCGGGTTCTTCGGACGATCGGCCCGGAAGCGGTTCCTCGATTAACCACGCTTTTGTATGTAGAGAGGAGGCCTCGTTTTTCTCTCCTTCGCCTTTGGGATCGGTGGATGGGGGTGCGGTGGAAGGAGGATCGGGATCTTCAAATCGCCGCTTTGGATTTGCTGAAGCAGTTGGGGACGAATGCGGCTCCGGCCGCACCGGCCGTGCTTTCGTTGTTTGCATGTCCGGATCTGTCTACCTATGGGCCAGCGATGGAGGCCTTACGGGCGATGGGACGGAGTGCTACGCCAGCGCTATTAAAAGCGACGGATCATCCGAAGGCCAAAGTTCGTCAGATCGCCATTGAGTTGCTGGGGCAGAGGGAGGTCTTTGGTACGTTGTCTGAAGAAGAACACCGACGGATTTTAAGGCATTACCTGGATAAGGAGCCTGAGGTACGGTTTTCGGTCCTTGAGTTTCTTCTTGGCCAACGGCAGTGGTTGGAGGAGGATCGGCGGACGCTTTTGGCGGCGGTGCGGGATCTGGATTTGGATGTCGCCCAGCTTGCATTGACCGGAATCGGTCATCTGCCGCATTGGGACGAAGAGATTCGGAAGACGCTTTGGGATTTGCGCGATCATGGACCGGTCCGGTTACGGATTGAGGCATGTCGTGTTTTGTGGAGGCGAGATCGGGAAGTGGGGGAGGTCTTGCCGACGTTGTTGGAATGTCTCAACGATCGCACAAATGGGTGGTTGGCGGCATTGGCATTGGGAGAAATGGGACCGGCGGCGGAACCGGCCATCCCGGCTTTAGTGCGTCATGTGCCGAAGGATGGGGTTCACCGGGCGGATCGGATGCCGGCGGCTTCGGCGTTGGCGTTGGGGCGGATCGGTCCGGCTGCAATTCCGGCCTTGGTCCAACTGTTACATCATCCCAAGTGGGCGGTGCGGATTTCGGCGGCTAAGGTCCTGACATGCTTTGGGTCGAAGAGTGCCGGGGCGGTGTCGGTATTGCCGAAGATGTTGACCAGCCCCGTTCGGGAGGAGCAGATTGTAGGCTGTCAATTAGCCGAGGCGATCGGGCCGGCAGCACGGCAGGTGGTTCCCATCCTTGCCAGACTGGTGGCAAGAGAGAAAGACTACCTGCAAGGGGCTGCGTGGCAAGCTTTGGTCAGTATTGTCGGAGAGAACCAGGCAGTGGAAGTGGTCACACATGAAGAACGACAAGAACCAGGAAAAACCGATTCCGGAGATTCCACCGGAGGTCTTTGGGGAACCGATTGAGCCGGCTCCGCCCCGTTTTCTCTGGCTGCGTCGGTTGGCAAAGTGGATAGGAATTTTTCTCTCTTTGGTTGTCCTTGTTTTTGCCTACCTGTGGGTGGAGCCGCAGCCGAAGTGCCAAGGGAAGCCGTTGATTGCTTGGTTGCAGGATTATGGTGGGCCGTTTAAGGAGAAGCAGGCGGCGGCGGAGTCGGTGCTTCGGCATTTGGATGCCAAGGATCTCCGTCGGGTAGTTCGGATTTTGACGGCACGGGAGACACCAGGGATTTGGATGATGGACAAGATGTTGCGCTGGCTTCCGTTGTCCTTGGCCCGGCCGATCTCGCGATATCTTCATCCGTACGATCTTTCGGTCGCGCGGGCGGCTGCGGCCCAAGTATTGAGTTGGTATCAGCCATTGAATCCCCAAGCTCTTCAAGCATTAGAGAAAGCGGCTCAGGGTAAGGATCTTCGGGTACGGTTGGCCGCGTTGCAGGCCCTTTCTCGGTGTGGACCGGATGGGGTACGGGTTTTGGCGCGGCTGCTGCAAAAGGCCCCTTCAGGACAGGAGACTTTTATCGTAAGTGTTATTGGGGATGCCGGGAAAGCTGCGGCTGTGGCGTTGGAGGCCTTGGCAGCGAAAGTTCAAGCGTATCCTCCTAGGAATGTATGGCCTTCGTATGCAAAGGCATTTCGTGCAGCGGGAGAGGAAGGATTCAAGACGTTGTTGCGGTTACTCCAGACGACCGAGGGTTCGGCCTTGGAAGCGACGACGGGGATTTTAACTCTTTGGATTTCCCAGGATTATGATCGGTTGAAGCGGTTTATTGCATTGTGGCCGACGTTTCCCAAGCGGGCACGGTTGGCGGCTATTCAGGCCCTAGCCGGAGCGAAAGGATGGGAATCGGTGCGGTATTTGGCGTTGGCGGAGGCGATTCGAGATGAAGAGCCGGAGGTGCGCCAGGCGGCGGCTAAGGTGTTGCAGGGACTTGGCGAACGAGCAGTGGTTGGGATTGTAACGTATATGGAGGCTTTAAAAGATCCGAAGCCGGGGACACGTCGGTTGGCGATTGAGTTATTGGCGCAGTGCGGGGCAAAGGCTCAAATGGCTTTGTCACGGTTGCAAAAGTTGGCTACCCAAGATCCGGATCCGCAGGTGCGGAAAGCCGCTCAGCAAGCGATTCAGAAGATTCAGGCAAGTCCAGGATCATAAAGTAGGGTGATAAAGAGATGGATTGGAAAGAGGCGATTCGATCTCCACGTTTGTTGGAAGCGCTTGCCCAAGCTCGGAAGATTACGGTTTTAACTGGAGCAGGGATTTCGGCTGAAAGCGGAATTCCCACATTTCGGCAAGCGCAGACCGGGCTGTGGACTCAGTTTCGGCCGGAGGAGTTGGCTTCCCCGGAGGGATTTGCGCGGAATCCGAAACGGGTCTGGGAATGGCACCAGGAGCAACGACGGTTATGTGCCCGGGCCCAGCCCAATCCAGGGCATCGAGCCTTGGCGCAGATGGAACAGGTCTGGGAGGAATTTGTTTTGATTACCCAGAATATAGATGAGCTGCATCAACGGGCCGGGAGTCGGAATGTCCTGGAATTGCACGGCAACATCCATCGGAATCGATGCAGCCGGGAAGGAATTGTGCTGGAAGAACCGTTGGATGAATCCGAAAGCCCGCCTCGGTGCCCGCGGTGTGGCGCTTTCGTGCGGCCGGATGTGGTCTGGTTCGGAGAACCGTTGGATCCGAGGTTGTTGGAAGAGGCATGGAAGGCTGCTACGGATTGTGATGTGTTCTTTTCAATCGGGACTTCGTCGGTCGTTTATCCGGCGGCTGGCTTGGTGGAGCTGGCGATTGAGAATTCGAGGGTTTTTGTAGTGGAAGTCAATGTGGAAGAGACGCCGATGACTTCGGGGGTTGATTTTGTGTTGCGGGGACCGGCTGGAAAGGTTTTGCCTGCGTTACTTCACAGTTTGTTGGAGTACTGGCAGGGGCGTGTGTCCCTTTCTACACAGGAGCAGACGCGTCGTGAGCGTCTAGCACAAGTTCTTCAAGGAACGAAAGCCGGACGCCAAAACGAAGAATTCTCACACTAGGTTACCCTCGAATTATCCAGGATTCTCCCGCTTTGGGAAAGAGTACACGGTCTGGACCGATTACTTTTTCTGCCATTTGGCGCAGGGTGTTTAAGTGGTCACGGTTTTCTGGAGAGATATGGACAAAAGCGGTCCTTTGAATAGGCAAAGTGGCGATCTGCGTAAACAAACGTTCGGGTTCGCAATGAGCTAATTCGCAGATGAGAAGATGAACCGGCCTGTCGATGAGTCGAAACAGATCCGAATCATCCGCAATATCTCCAGTATAAACAATGCGGAGGTGGTTATTTTGGATGAGGAATCCAAAGGATTCGGCTTCCTCGGGAAAACCCTTTGGATAGGTTTGTTTGAGGTTTTCTAAGTGTAGGGTGCGGCGAGGCTCAATCTGGAGAGGGCCGATTTGGAAGGGCGCTCGTTCTTGGAGCGGGTGCCATTGAATTTCAAAGGAGAGCATGTCCGGCGGCAAAAGGAGATGGGGAAGAAAGTCTTGGATCGGCTCAATGGCATGGTGGGGAAGGTAAATCGGCAACGGTCGAGTTCGTCGTTCCAGCCAGGCAGCCTGCAAGAGCATGAACAGACCGCCGACATGATCGACGTGCATATGGGAAAGAAGAATCGCATCGATGGCGGAAAGGGAGATGCGCTTCTGCTTCAAGCGAGCCGTTACGGGTTCTCCGCAGTCACATAAAATCTGTGTTCCATCCCCTTGGATGAGGAAGGCGGAAAAACCTTCATCGGGCGCCGGCCAACCTGAACCGACACCCACACAATGAACCACTAGCTCAGCCATGTGGGCTCCGCTTTTTGCCCGATGCAGTCTTAGCAGGCGGTTTAAAGAGGCAAAACGTCCTTTTACTTCAACTCCTTACTCTTCCCAGCCATGGGCACGTCGGACTTCAATCATGACTTTAAGGATATTCTGCCAAGTCTGTGGGTTGCGCATGACTTCGTTCGGGAACATACAGCCGTCCCAGCAGATATGGCGGAAGGCACGGGTCAGCTGACCGTTCTCATCCCGCAACCAATAGCCAGCATGGTGAGGGATGTTGAGTTTGCCGTTCGGGTCATTGGGCAGGCAGTGACGTCCGGTCTTGTCATGGGTACCGGAGCCTTTGACGGTGGCATCGTTTTGCGCAACATGAAAATCGATCGTCCAGGGACGCAAGGCGTTTGTGAGTTTCTTGTAGGCTTCTTCAAAAACGTCCGGTTCCCAGTTGAAGGTTTCCGGCACCAGCCGATCTTCCGGAGAGTTATAACCTAGGATGTAGAGGAGCGTATGAGCCATATCGGCCTGGAATCCAAGCCGTTCGGGTTGGCCTACCGCTTCTAAAATGCGAAGGGTCCATCGCCAGCTATGAAGGCCACCCCAACAGATCTCTCCCTCTGCAGCCAATCGTTCTCCGTAATCAGCAGCTATCTTACAGGCTTCTCGAAAGGTCTCTACCACGCGGCGGGTATTTTCGTCCGGGTCTTGCAAAAACTCCACCGGACTACAGGCCGTGTCGATCCGAACAATGCCGTAAGGACGGATTCCTAACTCCCGGAGCTTGGCGGCGATTCGACAGCCTTTTTCCAGCTGACGCAAAAAGGCCTTTCGTTCTTCCTCACTACCAATGGCAGATCCACCGCCGGTCGGTCCCCAAACCGGGGCCACCACAGACCCTATCACCAGGCCTTTGCTCCCAATCTTATCGGCAAGGGCCTTAATCCCATCTTCATCAATATCAATATCGACATGGGGAGCATAAAGGAATAGATCCACTCCATCGAATCGCTCTCCTTCGACCTCCGCCTGGACGGTCAACTCCAGCATTTCGTCAAGACTGATGGCCGGTTCTGCACCTGGTGTGCCTTTCCCGACCAGTCCCGGCCACATAGCGTTGTGTAGTTTCGGATACCGCTCTTTTTGCGAACTCATCGGCTCCTCCTTTCTATCGTTTTGCTCTTTTTCTTTGCGTTCAGGCACAACGAAAAAGATGGATTAAAACCCTTAGGTCTATTTGGCGTCGCAGGCCAAGCATAGCAATCCCATTTTCTCTGGCAACCGGAAACCGAGGGGAAAAGGAAAGCTTGGAAGAGCGAAGGGGAGGAAGAAACGTCGCAAATGAAGCTCAATTAGTAGGGGCTTTGTGAGTAATAGATGAGCAGGCCGAAGAGAATGGCTACTACAATGGCCACAAAGATGACGATTCGTTGGACGCGGCGCCGGTGTTCACGATTACTTCGTCCCATCCCTGGAAGGAGATAGTACCGATGCTCGCCGCGTTTTTTCTTCTTCGACGAGAGAAAAGCCATTCTTGGTCCCAGACTTTACTAGAGATTCCGTCTGAGGGCAAGGTAGAAAGTTTAACAGAAATGG
>CAZBKV010000178.1:0-2649 GCA_964492575.1 uncultured Verrucomicrobiota bacterium
GGGCAGAGACCGTCTTGCATTATGACGGCAAAGTGTGGAAGGAGATCCTCGTGCCCCTTCCGATTGAAGGAGAGCTTACGGCCGTGGCAGCGACCGGGCCGGACCACGTCTTCTTCGTCGGAACCCATGGCCAGATCGTTCATAAAGACAGGTCCACCTGGCGATTGGAGCAAAAGTTAGAGGAAGGTGGTTTTACCATGCATATCTTCCAATCCGTCTGGGCCTCCGATCTGGAACACGTTTATGCCGGGGATAACAACGGTCGTCTCTACCATCGGCAGCCGGACGGCACGTGGGTTTCTTACCCCACGACCAGCGGTAGTTGGGCGGAAGATAATTCCAGCCTGGGGATTTGGGTGGATTCGAACGGAGCGGTGTACATCGTAGGAACTGGATCGGTGCGCCGTTTTCAAGACGGAAAAGCCGTCAAACTTCAACTCCATCACCAGCCGTTTACCTGGTGGGAACGGGCTTGTGGAATCGACGGACATCTCTATGCCGTCGGTTATCTAGGCACCATCCACGAGATTATCCCGAAAGACGAAGAAGCCTGGGTTTCTCCCCTTTCCATCGACGGTTCTGAAGAGATCCGATGCGAGCCGGCCGGTGCCGTCGCCTTAGGACCGGATACGGTCCTGGTCTATGCCTATCGATCCTTACTGGTCGATGCTTGGCCCCTTTACATCGTCTCGCCGGAAGGGGCTTTCCGGTTTCCGGTCCTGCCGGAAGGGATGCCAGCCCAAGGAGCCCGAATCCTCGCCGCCACGGCAAACGGACCCAACGACATCCTGCTGGCCTGGACGGAAATCGTGACGTTTCAAGGGTACGGAGTCTCCCACTGGAATGGAGAGCGGTGGGAACCTATTACAGCACTTCGGGGAGATGATGTCCTAGCTTTCTGGCGGTCTCCTAGTGAAAAAATCTATGCCTGTCTTTCCAAAGAGATTTACCGTACCACCGATCTGCAACATTGGGACAGGATTTATTTCGATCCATTCGAAACTTTGATCGCCTTTTACGGAGTCTCCGACACGGAGCTCTACGCCGCGACGCAAAATGGAGAAATTTTGCGTTACGACGGGTCCAAATGGAAAAGGGAGTCGCTGCCAAATCCAGAGAAGGTCATAGCCTTAAACGGAGACGGGACCGATCTTTATGCGATTGGTGAGAATGGAGGAATCTGGTGGCGAGGTCCTGACGGCTGGAGCTCAATCACAGGGATCGACCAGCGCCCCGACAATGACTTTACCTGCCTGGCCGCCACTCCCTATGGCGTCTTAGCAGTGCAGAGGATTCCGGAGTTTGTCGCCGGATCCGCAAGAACTCGCATTTGGCGTCTACAACAAGATCACGCCGAGCTATGGGCTACGGTCTCCTTCCCCATCCAGGCCATCGTGACGACCCCTGGCGGAAAAATCTTCTGGATCGGGGTTGAGTCGATGGGACGTCGGACCTGTCTGATCACCGACGCTCCTTTGCCGGAAGGATTTTCTCTGGGGCGATTGGAGCCAGATCCACAGGGTTGGGCTGCATTGGGTAACTCCGGGGTATGGGCGCAGGTGCCGGATTCTGTCCATAGCCGTCCCCTCCTTGCCGTTTGGTCCCACAAAGGAACGCTTCCTACCCTGGATCTGGCCGTGGATTCGGTGGATCCATCGGCCGAAGCCTGGTCTTGTCTCATCAAGCAAGCCTATGATCGACTAGAAACCTCTTGGCTTCCTACGATGAAGCTCCAAATTCGCCAGCCTTTACCCGGAAGAGAAAAACGGCTCTTTTCTTACGATGGACGCAGATGGGAGGAATTTACCCTGGAAGGAACCCTGATCCCTGAGTTTTTCAACACCGAAAAGCCAGTGCCGCTACTTCCTTTTACGATTGTCTCTTTTAAGCCGGGCTTCTCGCCGCGTCTTTCCATCGCTCGAATGGCAGATGGTCAAATTCGAATCTCTTGGGACGTTTCGGCACAAGGGTTCATCCTGGAATGGACGAGCGATTTAATCCATGGCCCTTGGCAGGAGTGGACCGAATCAGATCCGGTTCAGGAAGGAGATTTGTGGATCATAACGGTTCCTCTCTCAGGCAAGGCAAGATACTTCCGCCTGCGAGAGCCATAGAGCTTGTCCGAAAAAGGGGTATCAGTCCATTTTCTCTATATTGACGCGTTGAGGGCAACGCGGCCTTATCTTTCTATTGCACTTTCGAACGCCCATTCGCCGGTAGGGCGGATTATTCTCAGGCCGCTGCATGAAATTTATCCCCTTTTCCCCGGCGCGCTGGGGACAGCACGCCCTACCGCAAATGGGAGGCCCCGGCGCGTTGAGGACAACGCGCCCTACCTTTCAAAATTCCCTTTCGAATGCCCAGGGGGCAGGTAGGGCGGCTTGTCCTCAAGCCGCCGTATGATCATTTTTAAAGAGTTTATTTCAGAGAAATCATCGTTTCCCCTCTAATTCAAAGCGCTTCAAAGTCAGAACGAACTTGGAAAGGAGATCCTCAATCCTTCCAGGGCGATTGTTTTTCAGAAAGTTATAGCTGACCGCGTTTAACCTTTGATTGGTTTTTAAATTAATAAAAATTTTGTTTTTCCAGCCCAAGGGAAAGTTAGAAAATAATTAAACAGGCAGCATGGGGTCTTATGAAGACGATGAA
>CAZBKV010000178.1:2659-5722 GCA_964492575.1 uncultured Verrucomicrobiota bacterium
ATGAAAGGAGTTGTTTTTGTATGTTTAGTTAGCCAGGGGTTTCTTCTGAGATTTTTCCTGTTGGGTGGACGAATTTCTGTTGTCAGGCAGGCGGAGGCCGTTCAATATCGGGGAAGTCTCGAAAGACAGGAACGGTTCGTTGCTGCAGATTTGTTTTGCAGCGGAAATGCGTTTTGAAAGAAGGAGTAAGAAGCAAAAACAGGAGAAGCCACGATGAATACAACTCGAAGAGCGTTTCTTTCCAGCTTGGCGTTGGGGGTAAGTGGGATGGTGTTAGGGGCCCAGCGGGCCGGGGGTCTGCACGGTCGCCGCCGCGGTTCGGTCCCGCCGCTGCGTGGTCTTGGCCAGCGGATCAAGATCGGCATCTCTACCTATTCTTACTGGCATTTTCGGCCACCGAAGGTCTCGATCGAGACGGTGATTGATAAGGCGGCGAAGATCGGAGTGGAAGGGGTGGATATTCTTCACAAGCAGATGGACATACCGGAGCGGGAACCCCTTCGTCCGGAGCATCGAGCCTATTTGCGGAAGCTGCGGCGCCATGCGTTTTTGAATGGGATTGATTTGGTCTGCCTTTCCATCCATCAGGATTTTGTGGATCCGGATCCGGCGTTTCGGAAGCGGGAGGTGGAGCATACGAAGAAGTGTATTGAGATTGCTTATGAGTTGGGGATTCCCTGTATTCGGCTGAACTCTGGCCGGTGGAATACGATTAAGTCGTTTGACGATCTGATGGCTGCTCGGGGGGAAGAACCGGTCCTGCCGGGCTATAGGGAGGACCAGGGATTTGAGTGGTGTATTGACTGTATTGAGCAATGCTTGCCGAAGGCGGAGGAGTGTGGGGTGATCCTGGCGTTGGAAAATCACTGGGGATTGACCCGCACGCCGGAGGGGCTGCTTCGGATCGTCAAGGCGATTCGGTCTCCGTGGTTGGGGGTGTTGATGGATACGGGAAATTTCCTGGAGAACCCTTATGACAAGCTGCGGAAAATTGCTCCGTATACGGTTTTTGTGCAAGCCAAGACATATTACGGAGGTGGGGAATGGTATACGTTGGATTTGGATTACGAGAAGATCGCTGACATCCTGTACGAGGTTGGATACCATGGGTATGTGTCGATTGAGATGGAAGGGAAAGAGGATCCAGACACGGCGGTACCGAAGAGTGTGGCGTTGTTACGGGAGGCATTTGCGAAGCGGCGGCCAAGGAGTTGGCGTTGGCCTCAAGACATGAAGGGAGTATAGAGGGAGGTTTGAAAAAATACAGGAGGATGTAGCGATGAAGAAACCGATCAAGGAACGGATCGGCGTATGTAGTTGGTCGCTCCAGCCGGAGTCGGCGGAGGATTTGGTTTCGAAGCTTCTGGATCTGGATATCCGAGCGGTGCAGATTGCGCTGGATCCGATTCGGGAAAACCCGAATGGGGCTTGGAGTCAATGGCAGAATCTTTGCACGCGGCATGGGATCCAGATGGTCTCGGGGATGTTTACGACGATTGGAGAGGATTATTCTACGCTGGAGAGCATTCGGAGGACCGGCGGGATTGTGCCGGACGAAACTTGGGAAGAAAACTGGAAACGGATCCAGGCCGATGTGGAGTTAGCCGAGCGGTTGAATCTTCCGTTTGTGACGTTTCATGCAGGGTTTATTCCTCATGATCCCCAGGATCCAGGGTATGCGAAGATTGTGGACCGGGTTCGTCGGATCGCGGACCTTTTTGGGGAAGAGGGGATTGTGTTAGGGCTGGAGACCGGGCAGGAGAATGCGGAGACCTTGCTTCGGTTCCTGAACGACCTGGAGCGGCCGAATGTCAAAGTCAACTTTGATCCGGCCAACATGATTCTTTACGATCAAGGGGAACCGGTGGAAGCGGTTCGGAAGCTCGGCAGCTGGGTGTATCAATGTCATATCAAGGATGCGAATCGGACAAAGGTTCCTGGGACCTGGGGGGAAGAAGTGGTGGTGGGAACCGGGCAAGTCGATTGGGAGGCCTTTCTTAAGGCGTTGGATGAGATCGGGTTTGAGGGGTGGTGTTGTATCGAGCGGGAAGCAGGAGATCAACGGCTGGAGGATATCTCCACGGCTTATGAATATATCGTCGATCTTGCCGATCGACTTGGGTTATGAACGGTTTGAGGTTTTGAGGGGAAAGGCAGAACAAAATCGGAGGAGAGGACGCATATGGCAGAGAGAAAGATCAATGTAGGTGTTGTCGGGTTGGGGTTTATGGGGCAAACCCATCTGAGGGCTTATCAGCAACTGGCCCAAGCGCGGATTGTGGCGGTTTGTGATGCCGTGCGTTTGCCCAAGGACGGAAAGTTAGAAGGGGTGATGGGGAATATTACCGGGACGGAAGAGTTGTTTTTGGATCCGAAACAAATTCGAGCTTATCGAGATTTTGAGGAGTTTTTGCAACATCCGGATTTGGAACTGGTGGATCTTTGTGTGCCGACCAAACTGCATGTGCCGATGAGTATTGCGGCGTTGGAGGCCGGGAAACACGTGATTTGCGAGAAACCTTTGGCTCGAACGAGTGAAGGCTGTCGGAAGATCTTGGAAGTGGCGGCCAAGTCACCCGGTTACTTTATGCCGGCGATGTGTCTCCGGTTTTGGCCGGAATGGGCCTGGCTACGAGAGGTCATTCAGAAGGGGACCTACGGCAAGGTTCTCTCGATGGTTCTGCAGCGACTGAGTGAACCGCCGGCGTGGAGCCGGGATAGCTACTTCAAAGGTGAGGAGTCTGGGGGAGCCTTGTTGGACATGCATATCCACGACACCGACTTTGTCCAATTTTGCTTCGGGGTCCCGAAGGAGGTGGTTTCCACCGGACAGATCCGGTTCAGCGGGGCTTATGATTATGTCTCGACGATCTACCGGTACGAGAACGGTCCCAGTATTACGGCTGAAGGGAGCTGGCTTGTGCACAAGGGGTTCGGCTTCAAAATGGCCTACCGGGTAGACTTCGAAAAGGCCACGGTCGATTACGACAGCTCCCGGGGTGAAGAAGCCTTGCGTGTGTTTGAGGAAGGAAAAGAACCGCAGATATTGAGGCTGGACTGGCC
>CAZBKV010000179.1:0-5672 GCA_964492575.1 uncultured Verrucomicrobiota bacterium
TTGCCCGGCGGGACATGGGGGCAGAGGAACCGTCCGTTTGAATCGGTACAGGCCTTCGGAATCTCCAGATTTATCGGAACGGCAAGGCGTGGCTCAATAAGGACCACTTCGTTGGTCGCCGGTCGGCCTTCGCAGAGGATACGACCGGTGATCTGGGCCCAGCGTTGAAGGCGTAATGTGGCATTGGTCCCTACTTTCTTTGCGGGAAGAGCCAGGAATCCCTCCGGACCGGTTGCGATCAGGAAACGTTTGCCGAAGAGCGGAGGAAAGGCAAATCGACCCTGTTCGTCGGTCAATCGGATTTCCTCCGATGGGGTAGAGACGAGAATCCGTCCGGAAGCGTCCAATCGGAGGGACGCGGAGTCGAGGACATAGGCCACGGAGACCTGGGCGGCGGGTTGGCCATCCGGGGTAAGGATGCGTCCGGAAGGACCGGCACCGCGTCGGAGTCGGCAGGTCCAGTTTGTTTGTCCATGGGGAAGGATAGAAGAAGTGACGGGAAGGTAACCCTCTGCGATGACGGCCAGGCGACCTTGTTGGGCTTGGAATGGCATACGGACGGTAAAATGGCCGTTGGTGCCGATCACCTCTCGATTGGGGAACCAGACGTCCACCAGCTCCTCCTTATCCGTTGAATAGTTATGGACTTTTTTCACCTTTGCCGGCAGGACGCGGAAACGCTTAATCGGTTGTCCGGTCTCGGCATCGAGGACTGTGCCGGAGACAATCCAATCGGTCGGATATCCCGGCTCTTCTATTCCACGGAGAGGAAGGCGAGTAGGATGATCGTCCCATGGAATGTTGCTCGGAGGTTTGATGGAAGGAGGTGGGCCGGGTTCCAGAAGGATGATCATGTTGGTCTTTGATTGAAAGAGTCGGCCGATCAGAAAGTATGGATCTGTGAAATAGAGGCTCCCGTTTCTAAGGGAGAAATGGTAGCGACGTAAGTTAACAGAGATTCGGAGGATTTCGTTGGTCGGTAAGTTTGTGATTCGAAACCGACCGTCAGAAGGCAGTTCCACAGAAAAGCTGTCCCAAACCTCATCGCGACTTACTGTTAGCTTAGTATGAGGGGGAATGGATTTTCCGTCCGAGAGGACGACCCGGCCGGCCAGTTCTACTCCGGGCACGGTTTGGAGATCCCCTACCTCGATCCAGTCCCCAGAGTTGTCGACATTCACTTGTTGAATCGGCAGGAATCCGTACCCGCTGATCGGCAAAGAAGGAGCAAATAATCCCCCAAGCAGCGAGGTGGGAGTTTGAGGGGAAAGAGGCCTTAGATTCATGGAGGACATTTTGGTATAAAGGTAGTAAGTGTTGGGCGCCGGGATATGCGAGAAGAGGAAGGAACCGTTTTGATCGGTGATGGCGACGAATTCCCCGGTAGAAGCTTCCGGGCTTTGATCCTGACTGCATAATCCCAGCTTCACCCCTGCCAGCGGACGACCGTAGAACAAGAGTCGGCCGTGGATGGATGCCCCTTCGGTGAGGACAAAAGTCTTCCGGCGTTTTCCGGGTTTTACTTCAAAAATTCCGCGGGCGAAGCCGGGGGCATCGATGCGCAGAACCATAGAATAGAACGGCTTAGGAGAGCCGAGCATGAAATTTCCTTTTGAATCGGTGACAGCAAATGTAGTTGCCCCATCCGGAGCAGGTCCATAGCTTCTAGAGGTGGCCTTATAGGTCTTAGTTGTAACCAAAGCATACGGAATAGGTTTCCCCTCTTCATCTACCACACGGCCGAGGATGGTTGACCGCGGGGGATATGAGCGAGGCCGGTCTTTTAAGCAGATTCGAATGGGGCCTGCAGCTGGATCCACTTTGGAAATCCAGACCGGTTGGTAGCCAGGGGAAAGGGCGACGACCTCGAAAAGGAGGTTGGGATTGACGTTTAAGATACGGAACCGACCCGTCGCGTCGGTCCATGCCCGTTTCCGACAGTCCGGATAGCAGGTAGGGCAGCCATACCCTGGCCCAACACGGGGATGAGCCGCATAAATCAAGACGATGGCATTATGAATCGGACGGCCGGATAGATCTGTTACCATTCCTTGCAAATCCACGGCCCATCCGGAAAAGAGTCTCCATCCCCACCACACCACACAAAAGCCAATCCATGCCGCCGCCTTTCGCATCGCTCTCCTCCACTGGTTTGGTTTAGGTGCCAACAGGAAAAGAAGCAGAAGCGATGCCAAAAGGGAAGGGGGAGAGAGAAAAACGCCTTTTCTAGAGCTTGTCCGAAAAAAGAGTATCCATCCATTTTTCCTTATATCGGCGCGTTGGGGACAACGTGCCCTACCTTCCAATTTCTTTCGAACGGCCAGGGGTAGGTAGGTAGGGCGGCCTGTCCCCAGACCGCTGCATGAAATTATACCCCCTTTTCCCCGGCGCGCTGAGGACAGCGCGCCCTACCACAACATGGCTTTCGGAGGCGAAGGTAAGGTAGGGCGGCTTGTCCTCAAGCCGCCGCAAAAATCCCCTTCTCTGTGTCTACCCCATTTGCAGTACGGTTATGCCTTCCATCCGGCGCTTTTTCTTAGCAAAGTCTTCCGTTCCAACGGTTTAGTCGATCTTTCGGATGAGCTTGAACTTGATCTGTTGGAAGACTAGGTAACAAGGGACGTTAGACTCATCAAGAGCGGTGTAGGCTTTCCAGAAGGAAGGCAAGGTGGCGGATTTCATAATCGGTTGAGATCCATCGGTTCTGCTTTCCCGGAGGCAATCTCCTGTCTAGCACGACGAGCCGCAGCGATCAGTTTCTCTTGGGTGCGTTGGAAAGTCGTATTCCATCGATGTTCATCCTGTAATTCTGTAATGTATTCACGCAGATGTTCCACGACCCGTTCCTGCATCTCTTCAGGCAGGGACTCGAGCATTTTTTCTAATGTGGCAAGAATGGTGGAACTCATTTCTCCTCTTTCTATTTGTTAGCTCCTTCAGCAAGTTAAGACCAATTAGTAAATAGTCTAGTGGGAAAGAGGAAATCTCGCAAGGACGCAACAGAACAGGGCGTCCGCTGTTTTTCTCGTTATGGGGAATCCTACATAGATAGATTCCATCCACGCTCTGACGAGCGTAGCTACAAGACGTTCGTCTCTCAGCCTAGTTTTCGAAGTCTGCGTAGCTACCGTCGTAAGACGGTGGATTTTTCGTCGTGATGGCATCACGACATCACGTCTTCTCCCCTTACCGATTTCTCGGACGAGCTCTAGATATAGGGAGGCGCCTTCCTATTCGAACCATCGGATGGGACGGTACCAGGTGTCGCGTTGGACGGGGAGGAAACCGGCGTCGCGGATGAGGCGATGCATTTCTTCGATGGTCATGCGATAGGTGGCCCCGGCTTGGGAGACGACGTTCTCTTCGATCATCAGGCTGCCCAGGTCGTTGGCACCGTAAAAGAGGGCTAGTTGTCCGATAGCCGGTCCTTGGGTCACCCAGGAGCTTTGGACGTTTTCGAAGTTGTCCAGGTAGATGCGGGAAAGGGCCAGGGTTCGAAGGTATTCGTATGCGCCGACCGCGTGGCCACCCAGGCGCGTGTGGGCCGGCTGGTAGGTCCAGGCAATGAAGGCCGTGAAGCCGCCGGTCCGATCCTGAAGCTGGCGAAGACGATCCAGATGTTCGATCCGGTCTTCCACAGTCTCGACGTGGCCGAACATCATCGTGGCGCTGGTGCGAAGTCCGAGTCGATGTGCCGTTTCCATGACTTCCAGCCACTCGTCCGTGGTGGCTTTTCTCGGCGAGATTTGCCGGCGGACTCGATCGACCAGGATTTCAGCACCACCGCCGGGGATGCTTCCCAGCCCGGCTTCATGAAACATTCGGATCAGCTCCTCCAGCGGGATGCCAAAGAGTTTGTGAAAATGGACGAACTCGCTGGGGCTGAAACCGTGGACGTTGATCTGTGGCCAGCGGGTTTTGATGTGTTCCAGCAGACGAAGGTACCAATCGAGGGGTAGGGAAGGATGATGGCCGCCTTGGAGGAGGATTTGGGTGCCGCCGAGGGCGACGGTCTCTTCGATCTTCCGGTCCAGCTCGTCGAAGGAGAGGACGTAGGCTTCGGGATGTCCTTCCGGCCGCCAGAAGGCACAAAATCGACATCCGACGTGGCAGATGTTGGTGTAGTTGATATTGCGGTCGACGATGTAGGTGACGACTTCGTTGCCTCGGCCTCCATAGGCCTGGGCTTTGGCAAGGAGTCGGCGCCGATGGGCCAAGGCTCCTAGTTCTTCGAGAGGAAGGTGGTGGTAGAGAAGCAGGGCTTCGGCGGGGCTGATGCGTTCCCCGTCCCACACTCGTTGTTTTAATTCTTCCAGCCCTTTAAGAGCATATTGTTCCACGGCAATTCCAACATAAAGCAAGGAGGAAGAAAAAGCGATTCGATCCTGTTTTTTATCCCTTAGGATTGGCGGTGGATTGGGAGAGCCATTGTTCCAGTTCTTCTAGGAGCGGGACTTGGGCGGGCAGGATTTTTTCTTTGGCTACGGAGAGGGGGAAGAACGCGGCCCGGTCGATTTCCGGAAACTTGCGGATCCGACCTGACTTGGGGGGCCATTCCATTTCAAATTGATTGCTGTGGAATTTGCGGGGATCACAATCGCCTTCAAACGCCCAGGCATGGACGATTTTGCCGCTCCGCTGGCGAATAGGCTTTAAGGGATGGAACGGCCCCTGCGGCTTAAACCCGGTTTCTTCCTGGAACTCCCGGCAAGCGGCGTGAAGGGGATCTTCTCCGGGCTCAATTTTTCCTTTGGGAATCGACCAGGCGCCGCGGTCTTTCCGGGCCCAATAAGGTCCCCCCGGATGGACCAGGAGCACCTCCACCTGGCCGTTCCTCCTGCGGAACATGATGAGCCCGGCACTTTGAATCATTCGTCCTAAACATAGATACGCCGTTATTCGTTAGCTTTCAAGTCGTAGATCGAACGAATCCGGTCAATGGCTTCCTCCAGGGTCATGAGAGTGGTTTCAGTGGATTTCCGTTCTTTGAATTCCACCTTGTTTTCGGCCAGGGTGCGGCGACTGACGGTGAGCCGGACGGGGATTCCGATCAAGTCGGCATCACTGAATTTTTCGCCGGCACGGAGGGGACGATCATCGTAAAGGACCTCGATCCCGGCTTTTTGGAGGCGATCGTAGATCTCTTCGGCACCCCTGCGGACGTTCTCGTCTTCTAGGTTTAGAGCGACCAGATGAACTTGGTAGGGTGCAATAGCCGGGGACCAGATGATGCCTTTTTCGTCATGGGACTGCTCGACCCAGGCCGCGGCGATCCGGGTAACACCGATTCCATAACAACCCATGTAGACCGGACGGCGTTGGCCTTGGGCGTCGAGGTACATGCATTCCATCGGTTCGGAGTATTTGGTTCCGAGTTTGAAGATGTGACCGATCTCGATCCCTTTCGCGGCTTGGAGACGGCCGTTGCAGTGGGGACAATGGTGTCCGGCGGCGGCAAGTTTGAAATCCCCCAGTTCGGGCAGGGGGAGGTCGCGGCCGAAGTTGACGTTAATGATATGATAGTTGGTCTTATTCGCGCCGCATTCGAAGTTGACCCGGTTGGCCACATAGTGGTCGGCAATGATCCGAAATTGCGGGGGAAGTCCAATCGGGCCAGCATAGCCGACCTCCGCACCGGTCACCTCCTTGATCTCTTCAGGAGTCAACATGCG
>CAZBKV010000180.1:0-376 GCA_964492575.1 uncultured Verrucomicrobiota bacterium
AGAACGAAAGGGTCTGTGTGTAGTTGCGGGAACTCAGCGTCGCCACGACAAAGGTTATATCGAGACAATCAAACGAATCCAGGACGGAGCGATCGGGGACCTGTGTGCATTACGGGCTTATTGGAATGGAGGAGCGATCTGGGATCGCGGCTGGGATCCCAATCGGTCGGATATGGAGAATCAAATCCGGAATTGGTATCACTTCCGTTGGCTCTGTGGAGATCACATCGTCGAGCAGCACGTCCATAACTTAGATGTATGTAACTGGATCATGGGGACTCATCCCATTCGGGCTTACGGCCAAGGCGGACGGCAGGCCCTTCCGTGGAATAAGAAGAGCGAAAAATGGGATCACTTTGCGGTTGAATATGAATAC
>CAZBKV010000180.1:386-2215 GCA_964492575.1 uncultured Verrucomicrobiota bacterium
GATGTAAAGGAGAATCGGATCCACGAGGATGGATTCGATTGAAAGATGGGAGTATGTGGCGGTTCCGAGGCAAGAAGATTAATCCGTATGTTCAAGAGCATGTGGATTTGATCAATGCCATTGTGAATGAACAACCGATTAATGAGGGGCGGCAGGTTACCGAGGCGACCTTGACTGCGATTTTAGGGCGTGAATCGGCTTATAGTGGCCGAATTCTGACGTGGGATCAGGTTCTTAATTCGAAGCGGAAACTGATGCCGGACAAACTCGAGTTTGGTCCGCTTCCACCTCCGGAAATCCCGATCCCCGGGAAGTACAAGTTTGAATAAATAAAGCTAAAATAGGATATTTATTTCGCCGCCGTTGGATCGAAATCCGACGGCGGTTTTTATTTATGAACGAGAAAAGAATCATGAAAGGGGAGAAAAGAAGCGACGGAGCAACGAAAGAAACAAAAGCCCACCACTTATCCCAAGAGCATAAGTCGAGGGCTCTGGAACAGTGCTATAAGCTCGGACATGGAGTTCATCAATAGCCAATCCATTGTCTTCAATTCCTACAGTGGAATCAACCCATTTTAACCAAAAACTTTCATTGGGATCGATTTGTGTGATTCCCAGCCCTAAATCTTGGACTAGGAAGGAATAAGACACAGACGTTGTATAAGTGTTTCCGTCTGTTGGGCCAGTTGAAGTCGGGTATTGTTGAGGAGAATAGCTTAGTTTGGGGATTGCAACGAAGTTGGTTTGACCATTTTGTAAAATCCCAAAAGAAAACGTAAGTTGATCATTTTGAGCGCCCTCGTAATACCAAAGCTCCCCATAATAAGAAATTTCAATACGTTTTATAGATGTAGTTCCCGAATTTTTTAACTGTAATCTCAGAATTCCAGTAGCAGAAGTTGAATTATTTCCACAAACTCTTGGGGTATACGAACCTAAGGCGCGGTCGGTATCTTGGTTTTCTCCATAACTATAGATAGCACCTTGATAATTTTTCCACCATACATACGACCCATCACTTGCAATATATTCATCTTGGCTTTCGCATAAATATCCCCACCTATACCATCTAAAGTCTAAATACCATCCGGGGAATTGAGACTGATCTAGCCAATAAGTAACGCCATTTTTGTTTCCTAATCGATTAAAATTTTGATAATATCCTGTACTATCTGCTGTAATGGTAGCTTGGCACCATCCGCGGCAAACTCCTCCGACCCACAAGATTATCGCTATCAACCACAATCCCATCTTTCACTACTTTTCACTTATAAAAGGCGACTTTCCACGAAAGCGTTACAAAGATTTTTCTTTATCGATATTCTTCATCCTCCGTCTTTCTTTTAGTTTGAAAATATGATACATAAGAAGAAATTATCGAGCCATGAACAATGAAGAACCTTCCTTCCAAAGGTCGGTTCCAACACTCTCGTAGGGGTTGATATCCAACGCAGAGCCCAGTGGTCGAGGGTTGTCGTCGTCCTGCCGCTTCCCTATGACGGGAAGCTAGGGTTAAAACTAAGAAAGCTATCTTGTTTCGGGATCTCCCAAACCGTCCTGACTTTGAATGAGAACAGGCTAGAGAGGAGGTAAGACGTAAAGGAGGAGGTGAGAAGGATGGGCTTGGTCATGATAAATGGTTTGGGTGGCCTGATAGAGTTCCGTATCGGTGCCGTGGGGATGGCCGGTGTTGGGATTCCGGTCAAATCGAGGAAAGTTACTGCTGGAAACCTCGATTCGCAGACGATGGCCGGGTAAGAAGGTATTGGCTGTAACACCCACCTGGATTTCGTATCGATAGATTTGACCGGGGTGAATGAGCTGGGT
>CAZBKV010000180.1:2225-5658 GCA_964492575.1 uncultured Verrucomicrobiota bacterium
ATAGAGGATCAACTTAACCGGGCCGATGACGCGAAGGGGTTGAGTGAAAGGCTGGGTTGTGTACACGAGGACGTCGGGGCGTTGTTCGATGGAGGTTTGGTCGAATGGACCGGAGGGTAAGGCGACCAGGTTATTCCCCCCAAGTGTGGGAACCGGGTTATGGGGGTCGTAGACAAACTGATCGTGGGGTTCGTCTTGGGACGGAGGACAGAGATCTAACCGGCCGTTGCCGTGCAGGGTGTTGGCCTTGCCCTGACTATGGAGATAGAACCGGCGGAGGATGGCGTTTCGGGGAGGCCATTGGGAAAAGCCGCGCCAGCGATTTTCCCCCATGATAAAGAGGAGGTAGGGAGGCCAGTTCTCGACCCCGGTTTCTTTGTCTTGAAGCCAGTAGTCTAGCCACTGTTGTTGGAGCTGGTAGGGGTCCCGCACGGCTTCCGAGCCGAAATCCAACTCTCCAAGCTTCCGTTTAGGGGTTCCATGTTGCCAGGGGCCTACGACGAGACAGATGTTGCGTCGAACCAGTCGGTTTTTGGCATGACGGCGGACCTGATCCACACAGTCGAACACGGCTTGAGAGAAGATGTCGTACCAACCTCCGATCACCAAGATAGGACAGGAGATATTTTGGTAACGTCCATAAATGCTTCGAACCCGCCAGTAATGATCAAAGGTGGAATGGACAATCCAGTCGCGAAGATAAAGGACACGGGGATGGAATTGTTCATGCCAGCGGTTGAGGGGGAGGTAGCGAAAGGCCTTTTTCAGTTGGGCGGGGTCAAGATGAACTCCACCGACCGACAATCCCCATCCAAAGCACAAGGCCAGTTGGAAGGCCCCGCCTTGGTAGGCGGCGTGGTGGTAGGCATCGGCAAAGGGAACCATGGGGACCATCGTTTTAAGTTCTGGTGGGGCGTCTGGAGCAAGGGCCCATTGGGTCCAGCCCACGTAGGAAGCCCCGGCGGTTCCGACCCGACCATTACACCACGGTTGATGGATGACCCAACGAAGGGTATCACGTCCATCCTGGACATCGTAACGGAACGGATCCCAAGTGCCTTCGGAATCTCCTCGGCCTCGGCAGTCTTGGATGACGAGGGCGTAGCCAAGGCGACTTAGGGTTCGACCGATCGGGGACTGAATCGTCCCTTTCCCGTAAGGGGTCCGCATGAGGATCACTGGAAATCGGCCTTTGGCATCGGGAAGAAAGAGATTGGCAGCTAAGCGGGTCCCATCCCGCATTGTGATTTTCACATTCTCTCGAGCCACCGGCTCGGATTGGAGGGTGGGAATCGCAAGGATTCCGACCAAGGCCATGAATAGGACCCACGTTGGGATTCTCACCGAACGGAGAAAACTTTGGCTTTTCTGCATAAGGAAAGACTATCCGGAGCCAAGAAAAAAAAGCAAAGCATCAATCAAATAACTGCCCTCCTAAAGGAGAACTTTCGGTAGGGCGCGCTGTCTGGATGGATTGCCAAAAGCAAAGCTTTCTTCATGGGAGTAGGAAGGAGAAAGGTCTGGTTTTCTAAGGAATTCTTAGAGCCTTTTCGGTTTTCTCTATCCGAAGAAAATGGACTTGACCTAAGATAAGCCTTTCGAAAAGAAGAAGAGTCGATTTGCCAAGAAATCATTTTAGGAGACAGTACAGAAAAGAAGGTAGAGGATTGGTGGGAAGGGAACGATTGATAGGACCAACGAGCGATGAACGAAGATTTCTACTTCCAGTTTGGGGAATCGAAACGGATTGGGTTTATCTCTACCCGATTTGCGGGGACGGATGGGGTGACGCTGGAGGCCCAGAAATGGGCCGAGATCCTCACGGGTATGGGGCATAGTTGCTATTGGATGGCCGGGATTGTGGAGGCCCCGGAGGATCGGAAGTACGAGGTTCCAGAGGCGTTTTTCCGCCATCCAGAGGTCCTCGAATTGCATAAGAAGGTCTTTGGAACTACTCGACGAACCCGAGAGATTACCAATAAAATTTACGAGCTAAAGGAATACCTAAAGGATCATATTTATAAATTCATAGAAAAGTTCCAGATTGAGGTTTTGATTCCGGAAAATGTCCTGTCGATCCCTGTCCATATCCCGCTAGGGTTGGCGGTGACGGAGGTGATTGCCGAGACCGGAATCCCGACCATTGCTCATCATCACGATTTTGCCTGGGAACGGGATCGGTTTGTGACCAACGCGGTCAATGACTATTTACGGGCGGCCTTCCCTGGGGCGTTGCCTAAGGTAGAGCATGTAGTCATCAATTCCATGGCCCAGAAAGAGCTGGCCCGACGCTGTAGTTTAGGTTCTACGATTATTCCAAACGTGTTAAACTTTGAACAGCCACCGCCGGGCATCGATGATTATAACCGGGATTTCCGGCAGCGGATCGGACTTTCGGAAGATGATATCATGATTCTTCAACCGACTCGGGTGATTCCGCGCAAAGGGATTGAGCATGCGATCGACCTGGTCCGTCAATTGAAAGATCCTCGCGCAAAACTCGTGATTTCGCATCCGGTCGGGGATGAGGGAGATGAATATTGGCGGATGTTACGGGAGCGGATTGAGGATGCTCAGATTGACGTGTTATACATTGCCGACAAAGTCGGCCGAACACGGTATGAAGATAAAGAGAAGGGAATTAAGATTTATTCTTTTTACGATGTATATGTGCATGCGGATTTCGTGACGTATCCAAGTTTGTATGAGGGGTTCGGAAACGCATTTTTGGAGGCGGTCTATTTCGGGAAACCAATCCTGGTGAATACGTATGCGGTGTATGCCCGCGATATCGCACCCCTTGGATTTAAAACAATTACAATGCATCAGTTTATTACCCGAGATGTCGTCCGACAGACCCGAGAGATTTTGGAGAATAAAGAGAAGCAAAAAGAGTGGGCTCGCATCAATTACGAAATCGCCTTAAAGTATTTTTCCTACAAGGTGGCCCGCCGAAAGTTGTCCACCCGACTCGCCAACCTGTTTGGTGAATCTTTTTAGGAAGAGGATTTTTTCCAAAAGGTTCGGAGCTTTGGGAAAAATTGGCCGACCCGTTGCGCGTAGGCCTCGTATTCAGGGTATTGAAGGCGAAGGTAACGCTCTTCCACCCGAGCCTTGTTCCAGAGCCAGAACGTTAAGACCAGCCAGGCCCAAAAACCATCCCAGTTCCACCAAAACAGGGCCCAGCCTGCCCCAGCGTAGATTTGACTGGCATAGATCGGATGACGAATCCATCCGTAGACGCCTGTGGTCTGGAGCGGAACCTCCGGATTAGGATAGGGGAAAGGCGAGCTCTCTTTGCCGAGGGTTCGCAGTCCCCGATACGCCAACCAACCTCCTAACAGACCAAGGAATCCGGCTAAGGGAAGAAGAGGAGTCGGGGCCAAATGCCGACTGGAGATGGGAGGAAGAACCAAAATGACGGCCGTGACGG
>CAZBKV010000181.1:0-5627 GCA_964492575.1 uncultured Verrucomicrobiota bacterium
TTATTATCCCCTGGGCCACCAATCTTTACACCGAGACCCTCATCCGCCGGGCCCAAGAACGCTTTGGGGAAGACTTTTGGGGGTTCTGGATGCTGGGCGGGATGAGCGGTGGCGGGATGGGATTTATTTTCGCCCCGGAACGGCGAGCGGAGGCCATGGATACAATGCTCGAATTGATGTGCCGGACCAAACGGGAGATGGAAACCGCTTTGCCATTTGCCATGGATCCGGTGGTTTATGAGTTTGCCATCAACGAATACGGCACACGATGCGACCTTTTGACGGATGAACAGGCCCTGATGCCGCCAGGGTACTACACCCTACTGGTCCCTCATTGGCTTCGGGCAGAGCCTCGCCAATTGGATCGGGCTCGACGGGCTGATCTCAACCGCTTTGCCGCGGCTTGTCATAGTCGGCAAGAATGGTCCGGAGCAATCGGCCGTTTATTTGAAGAGTTGTTCCCACCGACCGCCTTCCGCCCGGAAAGGGATCCAAAGAAGGAAATCGAGGCCCTGCTTGAGGAGCTTGGTTTTGATCGGGTGCAGCATGAACAGATTCGACGGGATCTGCGGGAAGGCCGGATTGGCCTGGCTCAAAACCGTTTGCCCGCAAATGTCCAGATCGAAGACGTCCGCCCGGACGATGTCACCCTGGCCTTGGATTGGGAGGAACGGACCGGAGAAAAGACCTTGCAGGAATGGCGTGCGGTCGGGGAAGACACCTTACGCCGGGGTCAGGTGGCCGTCGTCACCTTAGCCGCCGGAGCGGGAACCCGTTGGACCCAAGGAGCTGGAGTGGTCAAAGCCCTCAGCCCGTTTTGCAAGCTGGCCGGGAAACATCGTTCGTTTCTCGAAACCCATCTGGCAAAAACCCATCAGGTAGCCGAACGATACGGAACCCCTTTGGTTCACATCATCACAACCAGTTACCTGACTCACCGGGCGATTGAAGAGGCCCTTGAGCGCAATCGAAATTACGGTTACGAGGGGCCTGTGGTTCTTTCGCCGGGACGTTCCATCGGTTTACGGCTCGTGCCTACAATCCAGGATCTGCGGTTTCTTTTCGGCATCGGCCCAAATCAGCAGGAAGTCCATAGCACCCATCGTGCCTGGCTGGAATGGGTCCAACGCATGGGGGAAGCCGAGGATTACACGGACAATGTCCCCAGTCAGTGCCTCACCCCGATCGGGCATTGGTATGAAATCCCTAATCTTCTGCGAAACGGCGTCCTTTATCGGCTCCTCCAAGACCGCCCCCAACTGCGATATCTCCTCCTCCATAACATCGATACGGTCGGTGCCCACATCGATCCCACCCTCCTAGGCTGGCATATGCAACAAGGCACGGTCCTGAGTTTTGAAGTCGTGCCCCGACGGATCGAAGATCGAGGCGGAGGGTTGGCACGGGTCGACGGACGCGTCCGACTGGTCGAAGGTCTGGCGATGCCCAGAGAAGAAGACGAGTTTCGACTCAGTTATTACAACACCTTGACGACCTGGATCGACTTGGACGCTTTGCTGAGGGTGTTTGGTTTGACCCGAGAGGACCTGGCCGATGAAGCCAAGGTGACAGAGGCCATCCGCCGACTCGCGGCCCGCATGCCGACGTATGTGACGATTAAGTTTGTGAAAAGACGTTGGGGACACGGGCAGGAGGATTTGTATCCGGTCGCTCAATACGAAAAATTATGGGGAGACATGACGGCACTGCCGGAGGTCCGATGTGGATTTGTCGTAGTACCGCGCTTTCGGGGACACCAGTTAAAGGATCCGGCCCAATTAGACGGTTGGTATCGCGAAGGCGGTGCCGAGTATGTAGAAAAACTAGGGCTCTGGGCATAAACCGGCCAAGGCAGGTTCAAACAAAAGCTTAAGCCGACGAAGGATTTGGAAAAGAAACCGAACCAGGTTAAACGATTCGCATAGGAAACGCAATGGAAGCAGATTGGCTACTGATCATTGTATTAGGGATTGCGCTGATTTTAGCAGGATGGCAATGGATGGAAGGGATCCTGTTTCCATTGCACCGGCGGATTCGACGACGTTCCCAAGCCCCAGGGGCCACGGTCCTTGTGCCGTTACACGGCGTCACCCGATTTACAGAAACCTGTCTAGAAAGCTGGCGCGTCCAAAATTATCCGGGACCCTTACAATTTCTCTTTTTGGTGGAAGACCGACGCGATCCAGCCTGCGCCGTAGCCGAAAAGGTGTTACAAAAATATCCCTCCCTTCAGGCAGAGCTGGTTATTTGCGAGAAGGCCGTAGGAACCAATCGAAAGGTCGCTAAACTGGCAGCGGCCGCACCACGAATCCGACACGACTATGTAATTGTTAGTGATGCCGATGTACGAGTCCCTCCGGATCTGCTGGCAAACCTTGTCCCAGCACTAAGCGAAAGCGGAGTAGGCCTGGCCTGTTGTCTCTATCGCTTGGCCCATGCCCATGGGATGGCCATGCAATGCGAAGCTGTAGCGATCAATGCAGACTTTTGGACCAACGTGTTGCAGGCGCGACGGTTGGGTGGATTACGATTTGCCCTGGGAGCAGTCATGGCCTTGCGTCGGGATGTCCTAGAGCGCATCGGCGGATTCGAGTCGATCCGAGATCTGTTGGCCGATGATTACTGGCTGGGACGAAAGGCCTTCGAAATCGGGGAACGGGTCGAGATATGTCCAATTGTGGTCAACCTTTGCCATGATCAGGAAGGATGGCGCCAGGTCTGGTCTCGACAGGTTCGATGGGCTCGAACGATCCGGGTCTGTCAACCGATCGGATATTTCGCCAGCATTCTAAATAATATCACCTTCTGGACCCTGCTTTGGCTGGCGGTTACCCATCATCCCTACCGTTGGATCATCGCCGGTGGATGCCTAGCCGCACGGCTAGCCATGGCCATGGATAATCAGCGCCGGCTGTTGCAGGGCTGGCGACATATCCGATGGTTTTGGATGCCCTGGGTGAAAGATCTGGTGCAAGTGGTTTGGTGGGCCCTGGCCTTTACCGGACGAACGGTTCGCTGGGGAGATCGTCGCTACCGAATCGGCAAAGGAGGACGATTGATCGAGCTCCCCAACGGATCAAAAGTCCAAGAAAGATAAACTCTACCGAATCTGGAAGGAAAGAAGACGATCCAAAGGGAGCCCACAAATGGCAGGGGATCATGCGATGGAACGATTGATTTTGTACGAGGACGATCATCTCCTTGTTGTCAACAAACCCCCAGGTTGGAACACCCATGCACCCTCCCCTTACGCCTCTCCTGGGATTTATGAATGGCTCCGTGGAAGGGATCCGAAACGGACACACTTGGCTATTGTCCATCGATTGGATAAAGGCACATCCGGTCTCCTGGTCTTTGCCAAAAGCCCGGAAGCCTGCGCCTCTTTGACCCAGCAGTTCACCGAGCGACAGGTGGAAAAGCGTTACCTCCTTATTGCCACCCGACGACCACCGAAAAAACGACTGATCACCCGTTCCTTTATCCGGAAAGGAAAAGGACGCTTCGAATCCCTCCAGAATCCCAAGGCCGGAGAAGAAGCCGTGACGGAATTCGAATACCTTGGGCCCCACCGATTAGGACATCTCCTTGCGGCGATTCCTAAGACCGGTCGGACGCATCAAGTCCGACTCCATGCCGCCGATCTGGGGTTTCCGGTGCTGGGCGACGAGCTGTATGGAGGCCGGCCGTATCCAAGGTTGTGCTTGCATGCCGGGTGGATGGCCTTCCGGCATCCTGTCACAGGAGAACGCCTCTCGTTTGAAACCCCAGCTCAATTTGAGCAACCCCAATGGGCTCTGCTGCGGGAAGGATTGATTTCGGAACTTGGGGAGACCGATGCTTATCGAGTCTTTCATGGGGCCTCAGACGGAGTGCCAGGCTTATACATCGACCGTTTCGGTCCGGTGTTGCTTGTCCAGACCAAAGACAAGGATTCCCTATCTGAATCCTATCGGCAATTGGCCCGAGAAGCTGCGACGCGGTTCGGTACCCAAGCCATTTTTTGGAAGAACCTCACGCCGGAAGTGCAGCGAAGTAGTCCAACCCAGGTGGCCCCACAGTTCGTGGAAGGTGATCCTTCCTTCCAACAACCGGTCATTTCCGAATGGGGCCTGCACTATCAACTCCGATTCGGCGAAGGATATTCAGTAGGCCTGTTTCTGGATCAACGGGAAAATCGCTGGCGATTTCTGACCGGCTATGTAGGACCTCGGTTTCGACTCCCCGATCCTCAGAAAGAACCCCCCTCGCTGTTGAACCTTTTTTCTTACACATGCGCCTTTTCGGTCTGTGCCGCTCGGGCCGGATGGCATACGGTCAATGTCGATCTGTCCAAACGGTATCTAGAATGGGGAAAAGAGAACTTTCGGCTCAACGGTTTGGATCCAGACCAGCACGAATTCTGGCACGGGGATGTCTGGGATCAGCTACGGCGGTGGACGAAGAAACAACGGCAGTTTGACGCAGTAATTCTCGATCCCCCGACCTTTTCGCGGTCCAAGATCAGCGGGGTCTTTCAAACCCGGCGTGATTACGGCCGGCTTGTAGCCGCGGCCTTGCAGGTCGTTCGACCGGAAGGAGTGGTTCTGGCCTGCTGCAACACCGTAGGCTTCGGCGTCAAGGACTTCCTTCGTCAAATCGAAGAAGGAGTAGCCGCCGCCGGTCGACAAATCCTCCAAAAACAATACACCACCCAACCCCCAGACTTCCCTACCAGCTCCGCCGAACCCGCTTACCTAAAATGCCTTTGGTTTCGAGTGAAATAAAGCTAAGGAGCTAAATATTGCAAAGAAGGAAAATATTCCATTATTTTAAAACGGCAAAGCAAAAAGGAGGCATCCCAAAATGAACCGTAGACAGTTTTTGAGGGGCATAGTCGGTACAGCTGCGGCGGGGTTTTGGGTTGCGGGGGCAAGCTGCAGTCAGCGTCCTCGAAAAGGAGGCAAGATGCGATTTGGTTTGGTGACGTATCAGTGGGGGAGGGATCTGGATCTTCCGACCCTCCTCCGAGTTTGCGAACAAGCCGGCTATGGTGGGGTAGAACTACGGGTGGATCATAAGCATGGGGTAAGCCCCCGACTTAACGCAGCGCAACGAGCCGAGGTTCGAAAGCGTTTTGCGGATTCGCCGGTAGTCTGTGTGGGATTAGGAACAAACGAGCGCTTTGATAGTCCGGATCCAGCAGAACTGCAGGCCAATATCGAACGGACGAAGGCCTGGCTCCAGCTGAGCCACGACATCGGAGCCAGCGGTGTAAAGGTCAAACCCAACGATCTTCATCCAAACGTCCCGAAAGAGAAGACCATCGAGCAGATCGGCAAGGCCCTTCGAGAACTGGCTCAGTTTGGAGCCAACCTGGGGCAGCAACTTCGGCTGGAAGTCCATGGCAGCTGTAAGCCGTTGCCGATCATTCGAAAGATCATGGAAGTAGCCGATCATCCCAATGTGCGCGTTTGTTGGAACTGCAATCGGGAGGATCTGAGTGGAGAAGGGTTAGAATATAACTTCTGGCTGGTCAAATCGTATTTAGGGGATACTCTGCATGTCCATGAATTGGACCGAGGGGAATATCCGTATGATCGACTGTTGGAACTACTGGTGAATATGGACTACGAAGGATGGGTTTTATT
>CAZBKV010000182.1:0-1252 GCA_964492575.1 uncultured Verrucomicrobiota bacterium
TCTGGGTTTCGATCGGAGAGGTAATTGCTGAACAGGGTGATTCGTTGTGGATCCCCGACCTTTTGGATATATACGCTGAACAGATCGCCCTCTTCCAGGGAACGATTTTGAACATCGATCCAGATGTTATAAAGCGTGTTCGGTTCCAGACTGTAGGAATTGAACTCTTCCGCACTTCCTACGCCGTTGTGGGTGCCGATGACTAACAGACCGGGGTAATCGGGAGAGTCGTTCCAGAAGGTGATGTGGGGGCCTACGTCTCCGTTTGCATCGCCGTACCAGCGAATACTTTTGTCCGTCAGCCCGACGATATGACGGATTGCCAGGTTTGTATCCCCAAGGGTCTGAACTCGGAAGAAGAGTGTTCGGGATTCGCCTTCCTTTAAGGTAAGCGGTCCAAGCGGCAGGATCACGGCCCCATCTCCCCCGACCACCCGCAACATCATGTTTCCATCCACCTCTTCGATTGTAGCTCCACCGCGCAGGTCCATCCACCAACCGGTCTCTCCGAGCGGTCCGGGGGTGTATTGATCGAAGTTATCTATCAAGGTCCAATTGTCTGCGATTCCATCGACTACCCCGACATGGACCTGGGCTGTGAGAGATTCGTCGCCGCGTGTGATTGTAAGGGTAAACGTCGTCGGTTTGGTTACGGGCACGTCGATGCTTCCCACGCCGGCGGTTGTTTGGGCGGTTACATCGCCTACGTCCGGAGTGATTGTGATCGAGGTTGCATCGGCGCTGACATCCCAAGAAAGCCGAACCGAATCTCCCCGTTTGACGGCCGGTAGGCTGGATTTGAAGGAACGGATGACCAACGGGCGCAGCCGAGGTTTCGGCATGGGAGTTCCGTTTAGGTAGAGGAGTTGAATTTCTTCGGGCGACAAGGCTCGCGTCCACAGCGCAACATCATCGATCAGTGCGGTAAACCAGTGGGAGGTATTGGCGCGGGGGATTCCGCCGATTGTGGTGGTATTGAGCGTGAGGGGGCGGCGTGGGGCCGGTTCCACAGGATCCAACTGCCCGTCGATATAAAGCCAAGCTTTGAGCTGGTTCCCGATCGTGCGCTGGACGTAGACGATGTGGTGCCAATTGTTGTCAAACGCAATGCCGACACTATGCCGGTGATTGGCCGTGCCGCCATTGTCATCCCGGATGTAGATATCGACGGTGCCGTCCACTGCCTGGTTATGAGTTCCAATGTTAAACAGCGGCTGAGTAGAAGCAGTGGAGCCCTCGGAAAAGACCCGCA
>CAZBKV010000182.1:1262-5589 GCA_964492575.1 uncultured Verrucomicrobiota bacterium
TTTACCCACAAGGAAACGGTAAAGTTGTCGTGTTTGTAAATGGGCAGCTCGTCATCTGGGGAACTCATATAAACCAGCATCGTCCGTCTCGAGCTATCGAACTGGAAACATTTGCCCCATCGTCCCTGCACCAGATCTTCCGGTCCGAGATTGACCAATTCCATGTCGTACCAACTTCGTTTATCAGGGGTCTTGTTTCCGATGATCTCTTCCATCGGCCAATAACAGAGCATGCCTCGCTCCAGATCCGGTGCCGGCCAATCGCTGATTTGCAACATGGCCGGTTCGCTTTCTATGCTGCCTGCGGCATTGGAGACTCGGACCGTGTACGTTCCGGAATCCGCCGGGGTCAAGGAATCAAAGCTCAGCACAGAATTTGTTGCTCCGGCAATCGGACTTCCGTCTTTGAACCACTGGAACTGCAGTGGTCGGGTTCCACTGGCGCTGACCCGCAGGGTAAAGGCATCGCCAGTAATCAAGTTTGTAGCTCCTTGAGGTTGCAGGGTAATCACCGGGGCGAAGGCTGGGACCGGGGTTTGAATCCCGTTCGTCATCACATTCCGAATCTCGTCTACATTTAATGCCCGTTCCCATACAGCCACTTCATCTACCTTCCCGGCAAAATAAGCCCCAACGTTCTGTCCTTGTTCGCGCACGATGGCTCCAATTGAAGTCGTATCCCGCGACTCATTTCCCCTTGGCCAATCCCATGGGGAGTTCGGGTCCTCTTGGCCGTCGATGTAAAGGTGGAGTTGCTCATTCGTGTAGGTTAGGGCGACATGGTGCCATTGCCCGTCAAAGACCGGTAAGGCGGAATGGACATGATTTAATGTCGGAGCCCCGGCAATCCGCATGTAGAGGTAGATGGATGGATCGGTGATTGTGCCTGCATTTTGCGTCCCTAGATTGACAAGGGGGTGATTGTTTCCGTCCATGCTGGAGCTTTCGGAGAAGACTCGGCGGTCGCTTTGGTCTGTGCCTACCACATTGGCATTGACCCAGAACATTACCGTCCATTCCGGATGCATGGAGATTGGCAAGCCGGTATCGCGATTGGTGGGGGTGGTGAACCAGAGGTAGGTCAGGTAATCGGGTGTGAAGTTGAAGGCGTTGCCGAACTTACCCGGAACGATATCGCTTGGGGCCATGTTACCCAGATTGAAATCATTCCCCGAGACGACGTCCGGTGTGGTCAGCGTATCGAAGTTCATTTCGGCGGCCTGCAGCGCACAAGGAACCAGCACACCCGCCACCAAAAAGGCTTTCCATCTGGCTGTCATATTTCCATTTAGCGGGAATTTCTTTCCTAAAATCAACGAAAAAACCGCTCCAACAGAAAGGGCATTGCCCCTGATACCACTGCTCCCAGCCAGATCAACAAGACCGCCGTTGTTTGAGAAAGACCACGCCGAACTAATTCATGGGAAAGATGCCGGGTATCCCCTTCAAAAATAGGATGTCCTAGCCGCCAACGCACGTAACTGACCCGGACCATATCTCCGAGTGGGACCCCTAGGATAAAAAGCGGATAGAAGACTGCGCTTCGGAGAGGATGGGATGGATTATAGTAATCGGGCAAAAGTGCTAAGACTGCCAAAAAGAATCCAGCTAAGTGGCTTCCTGCATCGCCTAGGAAGGCTTGAGCCTTTGGAAAGTTGAAGGGGAGGAATCCGAGGAAGGCCCCTAGACTTAAAAACGCCAGACTTGCTGTAAGGTACTGTCCCCACAGGGCGGCATACATTCCAAAGTAAAAGCAAGCAATGGCACTGAGTCCTGTACAGAGGCCGTTCATATTGTCGATAATATTAACAGCATTGGTCACTGCGAGGATCCAAAGAACGGTGAGGACGATCTGAATCGCTGGAACCGGAACAAATAGTGTGACGCGCATGCCGGCTACCGCGACCCCGAATGCCACCAAAGCTTGAAGACCGAGCTTGTGTAAGGGTCGAAGGTTCTTTCGGTCGTCCCACCAGCCGATCCCAAACATCGCTGCGCCCCCCAGATAAAGGATCAGGAGCTGAGGTCCTCGTCGAATCAAACCGTGCTCTAGGAGCGGGCCACTTACGGTATCCGGCCATAATCCCAACAGCAGACTCAATGCCACCAGAGCTGAAGGGACAAACACTCCGGTCCCCACTGCAAACCCACCGGAGACAGGAATGGGTTGCTGATGGATTTTTCGGTGACCTGGGTAATCCAGCCAGCCTAACCGCCGGCAAACCGGCTGCCAGAAGAGCATCGACAATCCTGAGCAGAGAGCGCCACCAAGGATTGCCCCCATGTATAAAAAATCTGGGAAAAGGAATTTCATAAACATTTCTTTTCTTTTTCTTCCAGCCTTTGGACAGAATTCGATTCAGGGAGGGGAAGTCCGTGTTCTTTAGCTAAGCGTCGATAAAGGGCAAGGATTCGCTCGATCATTCGATGCACGTCAAATCGTTCTTGAACGAGGGCTCGACCGGCTTGGGCGAATCGAGATCGAAGTTCCGGATCTCTGGCTAACCGTTCGATCCGCTCACAAAGTCCATCCACATCGCCCAGGCGCAGAAGAAAGCCGGTCTTCCCGTCTATGCAGACTTCCCGTGCCCCATCGCAATCCCAGGCCACGACCGGTCGTCCGGCGGCCAATCCCTGGGCTAAGGCCCGAGGCAACCCTTCCCGGTGGGAAAGATGGACCACGACATCACTTGCGGCCAACAGTTCCGGGATTTGTTCGGGGGGGACTAGACCGACAAAACGAAAATGGGCCTCTAAGCCGAGTCGTTTGACCTTCGCCTCCAATTGGGGTCGAAGGATTCCATCTCCGATGAGAAGAAATCGGATTTGTGGGATTCGGCGGACCAGCTGCGGAGCGGCAGTCAAGAGTTCTTCATGGCCTTTGAGACGGAAGAGTCGCGCGATCTTCGCGACTACGAAAGCTTCCGGTTCCAGTCCCAGGCGATGTCGGATGGCCAGCCGATCCTGAGGTTGAAAATACGGCTCCAGGGCAAATCCGGAGTAGATGGTCGTATACTGCTCGGGTCGACCGATTCCGGCGGCTAAGTAATGATCCCGCATTGCATCTGCTACTGTCACAAAATGGGTGGTCCATCGACCGGCGATCTGTTCGGCTGTACGGAAGAGGGTGTTGGCCAGTTTTCCTTGGAAGGGGCCGAAAGAGGGGCCATGGATTGAATGGACGATGAGGGGGACTTGAGCGACTCGGGCGGCCAGCCGACCGAGAATTCCTGCTTTACCGCTGTGGGTATGGACTAGGTGCGGTCGGAAGCGACGGATCCTTTGGCCCAACCGAATCCAAGCCAAAAGATCCCATAGGGGATGAACTGGACGGACCAGAAAAGATTCCCGTTCGAAAAGTCCGGGGATGGAAACCACTTGGGATTCTAGGCTTCCTTCCGGTCCTCGGGTTGGTCCGGCAATTAGTCGAACTGACCAACCGGGAGTTTGATAAAGTCCTAGGACGGTTGCGATGGTATTCTCTTGAGCGCCGCCGATGATAAGACGCGTAATGATGTGAAGAACGCGCATACCGTCCTAGGCGAGTTGATTTTGCTATTTGCCGAGACGATCTTTTAGCTCTTTGACACGCAGTTCAATTCGTCGATACTCGTCGGTCCCTGGCACAGCGGTTTTGAGATATTTTTGATAATATTGGAGTGCTTCGGCCCACTGTTGTTTGCGGTAGGCGATTTCGCCTAGGCCGAAGTAGATGCGATAGTCATCGAGGTTTTTCTCTTTAATTTTTTGTAACAGTTTCTCGTAGTCTTGACGAGCTTGGTCAAGCTGCCCGCTTTTTAGCTGGGCGATGGCTCGATTCAAGCGAGCCTCATCAAACTCAGGATCGATTTGAAGAGCGCGGTCTAAGTAAGGAATGGCCTGAGCATCTTTATCCATTCGCATGAGGGTTGCTGCGTACATATTGAGTGCTTCTAGATTTTTTGGGTTGAGTTTGAGTCGTTGTTCGCAGATTTGGATGACTCGGTTCCACTGTCGTTGTCCACTATAAATTAATGCCAAGGCTTTGAGGGGCATATCGCGTTGAGGGAATTTTTGGCGCAATTCGGTGGCAATCCGTTCCGCTAAAGTCGTATTTCCGGCCACGTACCAGAGCAAGGCCTCGGCATATCCTTTCCATAACTGAGCGATTTGGTTTTCCGGATAGAGTTCTAGGATCCGGGTCAGCTCTACTAAGGCTTGTCGATAATTTAAGCCATCTAACAAAAACTTTGCGAATCGGAAGGTCCACCGAGGATCATCCGGCGGGCCATAGTAAATAAAGACCTGGTCCCATTGAAGTTTTATCCCTTGTAGTTCAGGGATGGGT
>CAZBKV010000183.1:0-5574 GCA_964492575.1 uncultured Verrucomicrobiota bacterium
CGGCGCGCCGAGATAAGAAAGATGGACGGATGCCCTTTTTCGGACAAGCTCTATTCCTTTAAAACGGCGCCCCAATCGAAAAATGGACTGTCCCGGAGGGATCATATCGTCGTGGATTCAGGTTGTGCCCGTACTCCAGACGGACCGGTCCAATCGGGGTGTTCCATCGAATTCCGGCTCCCACCGACACCAGTACAAACTCCACCGGATAGTGATCCAGCGACGGTGAAATCCCCGCCACGTCCGTAAACAACACCACAGACCAGTTTCGAGTCAACAACCGTTCCAATTCTACGTTCCCGACCACAACCGATTCTGCTCCAATCTGCTTTCCTCGCCGATCCAGTGGGGAAGCCTGGCCCCGTTGATAGCCCCGAATCGTCGAATCTCCTCCAGGGAAAAACCGCTTATTCATCGGAATCGGTTTGGATGGATCGGTCCAGTTTGCCACCAATCCGTGCCAGAGGTTGCAATGAAGGAACAAACCGGCATGGATCCCCGTGTGCCAACCGGCTCCGAATTCCAGCCGTTGATACGAAGATTCTCCTCCAAAGCTCGGCTCCGCCCATTCCACCCCGGCAAAGACCTTGCATCCATGCCGCGGTGAAAGTGGATGATCCCGCGTATCATAAGACCATTCCAAGCTCCAGGCTGCTGCCCGCGTGCTCCGTTCCATCACCTCTCGCGTGGAAGGGTTGACGTTCAGCAACTGCTGGGAATACCGGAGCCGAACTTCTTGATGCTGTTTGGGAAAGGCCTGGCGAAACCCTACGCTCATTTGCAACTCTTTCCGATCAAACGACAGCTCCCGCCGATAAAGCCCCTGCACGGACGCGAACGCCGTCAGATTCGGCCAGAAGACATCCGGGACTGTATATGTCCAATGCCCCACGCTGGATCGAAAGGATTGAATCAAGCGCAGATCCATCGAATGCGCCAGGCCGAACAGGTTATTCTTTTGGATTTCCACCCCGCCGAAAAGTAAGTCAAAGCTGGAAAAGCCCGCCAAAAGATCGATCTGCGTACTCGGGACTTCCTGGAGACGAAAGACCACGTCTTGCACATTAGATCCCCGCTGTTCATACGTCACCTGAATGGATCGAAACACTCCTAATCGACTCAACCGTTCCCGAGCTTGATCGACCTGGGTTCGATCCAACCAAGGTCCCTGCAACCGTGCCCGCGCCCGAAGGAGGGAAGGTCGTGTATGTTTCACTCCACGAAACCGAATCTGACCTAGCCGAATCCGCGGTCCTCGAAAGATCTGCACCACCGCGTCGACCAGGACCGTATCCGCTTTCCGTATCTGTCTTTCGGCAACTACCTGGACTCGCGTCTTAGGATACCCCTGGCGCAGTTGTGTGTTCCGGTATTTTTGACAGATCGCCTCTTCCCACTGTACTGTCCAGGGTTGATGGAGTGTCTGGGTTTCAAGAACCACCGGCTTCGCCCCCTGAGATTCCGAGAATAACAACACGCGCAAGCGCCGAATCACAAACCGCGGTCCTTGATCGACCCGAATTTGTAAATCGACCCTCCCCGTTCGCTCGTCCACATGTCGTTGAATGACCTCCACTTTGGCTTGCCGATAGCCCAACTGGACCAGATAGGTCTGTAAGTTCTTTACCGCATTCCGGCATCGATTCGGTGCATAAGGCCGATCCGATCCCACAACCAATAATCCCCCCACCGGATAGAAGAACCCTAAGGCCTCATGTTTCGAGATCGCCGTTAAGCCTTCGATCCGGATTCGATGATAGTAAAACCGAGGACCACGCCGGACCCGAATCTCCATCGCCTGGACCGGTTCATGAAACGGCAACTCCAACAGCCCTCGCCCATCCCATGAGAATGAGACGGTGCGCCCGCTCTGCAATCGACAGTTCACAGAAAATCGAGCCTGTAGAAATCCCTGCTGTCTCAAATCTTCCTGCAGCAGGTAAAGAAGATCTTCCACCGAAGCAGGAGGGATTTGCCGGATCGGTCGGCCGGCTTGTTGAGGCAGGATACGCCGCAGCCATTTCTCTGTCCGCCGGTTTTGGAAGAATCCGAGCCCTCGAACTGTCAATTGAAATTCATTAGACGAAACCGTCTTCCGGTCCCGATCCAAACGCTCTTCTTCCCCAGAGGCCGGGCGAGGATTTCCCGAAACATTCTTGGTCTGCTGGACCGCCTTGGTCTCTGCTGCCTGGAGCATCCAATCCGCTCTCTTCTCCAAACCAACCCCGATCACTACCAGCCACAGCCATCCCCAGCTCAACCCTCGCACCACTTGCAGCAGAAACCCCTGGAGGCCCTTCGCCCGACTCCATCGAGCGGGATCCAGCCGAAAGGCTGTCCGTTTTCCCCATCCGTCCTCAGCGCTCATACACCCTCCATTTGATCCCGCCGATGAGGTCGTCGAATCGATTCTTGCTCCCGAAAATCCACCAGCGTCTGGAAAGTCGGTATTCGATTGTATAAGTCAAACTCCCTTGCTCGGAGACCTCTTCTCCAATGCGGAGTTGTAAGCGATCTTCCCCGGTACCCCCCAACAATGGGCTCAGTAATTGTTTACCCAGGAAAAACCCCAGTTTCTGTATTCGGCTTTGGGTCGTGTATGCAAAGGCTCCACTGGGGATTCGTCCGGAGGTCAACATCAGCAGAATCTCGCGCGTATCCAACGGTGGCACGGAATGAAACGTCAATGCCGGCTCCTTTAAAGTACCGCCCAGATGCAATTCCACCTGGTAGCCATAATTACGCCCCATTGCCTGTATGGAAAAAATAGGATTATAGGGATCTTCCTCCGAAAAGGTCACATGGCCCCCGATGACCGCCAGTCGCCCAAACGGGAAAAGGACTGTGCCCTTTTCTACCGTAATCTCTCCGATCATCCACGGGCTTCCTAAAGTTCCCTGCAGATGCAAACCCGCAGAGAGAACCCCTTCAAACACCGGGGTAACCACCCGCAGACAACGGCTGCCTTCAATCTGGATGTCCAACTTCCAATCCCGAAGCGGAGGTTGCGAGATGCTGAAATACGGGGGCCGGGTCTCTGGATGCCGGACATCCGGTTGAATCAACGATTGTAAGTCTCGAAACACCAAACTTTGCCCCAACCGGATCGTCCCTAAAACCCGAATCTGATCCGGCAGTTGACCCCGGATCTGAAGCTGGGCATCACTCCGAATCAACACCTCCGGCTTTCGGACGACCGCCAGATTCGTCCCCCACACGGAAAACTCGATCGGTCCCCATTGTCCTTCCTGGAGGTCGATTTTCCCTTTGGCCTCCAATATGCCCCCAGCCCATCGCGCGTGAATCGACTCCACTTGAATCATCCGATCCTTTAAGACGATTCGTCCTTTCAAATCCTGGAGCGGACTTTGATCCGGACGAACCTGATACCTCAGCCCGCTAAATTGGATGGTTCCAGTTGGGCGCAACCCAGGTTCCAACGCAACGTGGGCTTCCACCCATCCGGAAGGGCCGAATTGGTCGGGAAACCATCGCTGGAAGACCGTTCCAGTAATCCGCGGAAGATCCAACCGCGCCTGGACCTTAGACAGCGCCTCTTTCCACGATCCCTCCTTCCGCAACACCGCCAACCAAGGACGGACAGGGGTTTGAAAGGATGCCTGGACCGGAACCGTTCCTACTTCCACCCGAATGGGAGAGACCCGAATCTGCTGAGGAGTCAGCCGAGCTTCGATTTTGACTGAGTGGATCTTTTGGATCCAATTCGAGTGGATCCCAATCCCGGTCCCTTTCCAGCGGCCGGTCTGAACCTGAACTTGCAGAACGGGCTGAGACCATGTCCCCTGCAACTGGGCCTGAAGCTGGAAAGACTCCGGTCGGATCGGCCAGGAAACCGCCCAGGCAGAAGGCAGTTTCACTCGAACCGTCCCTTGAAGTGCGGTATCCAACGGCCTACGCAATACCGGTGGAAATCGATCCAACCGCACTTGCATCGGAAGCGAAATTGCCCCGGATGCAAACCGTTCCCCTTTTGCCTGAAGCGTACAGTGAAAAATCTGATTCGTTGCCGATCCTACGCGTGCGATTCCGATCCATTCCAGTTCCGGGATCTGCTTCCTCGCCGGCAGAATCAAATCCCACCGGGCTTCTCCCTGCGCGGGGCCATTGGTCCAACTCGCCTTAGCCCATAGCGTGCGCAACTCCACGGGCAACAAAGAAGGCCGAACGAAATCAGACCAGTCCTGGACTCGAATTCCTTGCATGATCAGCTCCACACTCCCGTTCCGGGTAAAAAGATGGTGGCAGCGCAACCGGATCCGTCCTGCCGTTCCGCAAAGGGCCAAGGCCGGATCCACTTCCAAACAGATTCCGGGACGGTCCCCTTGCAGAGAAGAGGGTCGATCCAGCCGGATCTGAACCGGTTGTTCCAGAGTCAGCAAATTTTGAGAGTCCCGCTGGACCTCAAAGGTCTTTATTTCTGCGACCAAAGGAAAGCGGAAGGTTCGAGGAATCAGGGCCATCCATCTCAATCTCGCCCGAGGCCAGCTCATGAAAAATCCTACTAACAAAGAGGAATGAGCAGGACATTCACAGGTGAGTCGAACCCGACACGGCTTCACCCATGGGACCGCCGCCTGTTGGACTTCCATCTGACCGTTCAGGGTCGGCCGAGTCATTGGCCCCTGCAAACGAAGTCCCCAACGGATTCCAGCCAGTTTCCATCGCGGGGGAAGGCGTACTCTCTCTACGGCCCCGGTGAAGAGCAACGTCGTAAGAACCGGCCCTTGCAGCTGCACTTTTCCTTGCAATCCAGCTCGAGCCTTTGGAGCCGTAGCCGCAAGCTGACGGATCTCCAATTGCGGCCATAGAAGGTTCCCCTGCCCGTGGACATTCCAGATCCGAATCGGCACAACCGGCTCTTTCCACTCCATCTTTCCCGCCACTGCCCATTCCACCTGAGGGATCCAAGAACAGCCGGTTCCTCGTACGATCCCATGCAGAGCGATCGGCTCTGGGAAGGAGATCGACTTTGGAAGATCCTCCGGCTGAACCCAGCCGGCGAGTTCCAACCGTCCGCGAAGTCCCTTCCTGTCTCCCGCCAGCCCCTGACTGCTTGGCACCGTCTCCAGGCCGAGCCATGCCGGATCTGTCAGCCAACAAAACCTGTCCACCCCAATCCGCTGTTCCGTCCCATGAACCGCAGCCCAAACCGCACTCTGGATCCATCGCTGCATCACCTTCGTTTCAACAGTAGCTTTCCCCGCTAGATTCCACTTTCTGTCGACCCACTCTCCACAAAGCCAGATCCGGCTGTTCCGCAGCCGAAACCGCTTCCCAATTCGTCCTTTCACCCATTCCAACGGAACCCGCCAGTCTTCCGCCCATACCCGGCCACGCCGCGGCCAACGCTCTGCCAACCGTCCGCTCCACCGGAATCGAAGGGAGCTTCCCGGACCGGTCCAAACCACTCCATCCAAACGCCACCCTCCATCCCGAAACATTGCCCACATCGTTCCCTCCCCTTGTTTCCAACGAACCGAAATCCGCGCTTCCCTCGCTCCCAGCACCTGAAGGTCCACCCCCAACGGCCGATTTTTCTCCCCTTCCCAAACC
>CAZBKV010000184.1:0-5567 GCA_964492575.1 uncultured Verrucomicrobiota bacterium
ACGTACGTGCTCGGCATTTCGAAGAGCCGTGGCGAGGAATTCTGGATGCCGCGTAATGTGACAACGTGGTGCGAGCAGCACACAGGACTGACACCTGCGCGCCTGGAGAAGGTTATGAAGGAACGTCTCGCCGCGTGGGCAAAGGCCTATCACGGCGTGGAATATAAGTTGGCTTGGGTCGGTGCGGGCGGTGGCTTCGGTGGTAAGCGAGAATACGATGGACTGGGCGACCGCCTCATCGCCTACGCGTACAAGCTGGGTATGGGACAACGCTGCGGGTTTGTTGAGGTATATCTGTATCACTATAACAACCCTTATCTTGGTCAGCATCTCAACGGCGAAGGTTATCTAGAAGTCGACGAAACGTGTCCGCCCATCGCCGAGGGCCGTGCGTTTGGTGATGAGAACGAAGAATACAGCAAGGAAATGCAGGTGCGTTTCGGCCCGCTCGAGACGTTTGCCCACCGCTACCACGAGTCGATGTTACGTGCGCTCCAGATGCGCCGAAACTTTTTGTGGGTTTCGCCGGCGTCGGTGGATATGGACCCTGCACTTACGGCTTACGTAAGCCTGGAGCTGGGTCGCAACGTGCACAATACGCCCGACGTTTGGTGCTACCTCCGGGAGAGCTACGTGCGCGTTCAGGGTCGACCGCACCCGGTGAAGAACTTCGAACGGTGGCTCTACCAGCGCGATCGCGAAGGCTACCGCACAGTGCCCGTGCACAAAGTCGCTCAACACCCTCACATGTGGATGTCGCCGAAGGGATACAAATTCGACTACATCGCCCGGCGCACGGACCGCGCGGCCGGCCAAGACCGAATTGGGTTCGCTGTGGACGATCGCTTTCTTCTCGGCGGGCCACACCGCGTGGCTATCAAGGTGACGTATTGGGACGACGTTTCCGGCGCCTGGCGACTCGTATACCACACGCCGAGGAACACAGCATCGCGTACGGTCGAAACCCACGGCACGGGCAAAGTCCGGACAGCGACGTTCTTCCTCAACGACGCCGTGTTTCCGGCGAAGGGCTTGGACTTCGATTTCGAAATCCAGGCCGTCAAAGGCGACGTGACGATTTCGTTCGTGCGCGTGATCAAGCTGGAGTAATCACCGTCTGAAAAATTTGGGAGAGAACATGAAGGAGGATTCTCTTCCACGCTCTGACGAGCGGAGCCGCAACAGCAGACAGAGTTCCAAAAGAGCATCCATCGCCTTGTGGCTACGAAGGCCGTAGAGGATTTTCTTCCATCTTCTCTTTCCCAGCCACGCTCTCTCGAGCGTAGCTACCCCAGTAATCGAAGCCAAAAAGGATCGATCGTCACGGAGCTGCAGCCGCCAGGTCGTGGATCTTTCTTCTCCCAGCATTACGGCATCACGCATCACCTTTCTTCTGCCCCCAACCGATTTTCAGAGGGGCTGTAAAGTTTTCTGCGTGACGTGTCGGCCGTTCCATGGCATCACGGAACGCAGCTATGGAGAGGAGTTTAGTCGAAGAGGTTCAAGGCATTTTCGAATCACAGTTCGGGACGAAACCGACGCAGACCGCCATCGCTCCCGGTCGTGCGGAACTGCTCGGAAACCATACCGATTATAACCAGGGACTGGTCATGGCCCTGGCCTTGGATAAATACGTGGTGATGGCCGGGGCCCCACGCGACGACGGCCGAGTCCGTCTCTATTCCCAGGCCTTTCAGGATACGGTAGAGTTTTCACTCCAGCAGATTGAGAAAGATCCGGCTCATAGTTGGGCCCATTACACCAAGGGACTGATCCTTCAGCTTCAACAGCGGGGAATTCGGTTCGGGGGAATGGATGCCGTGATCCACAGTACCGTACCCCTGGGGGCCGGATTGAGCAGTTCCGCAGCTTTGCTGGTCGCCTCGGCGGTCCTGCTCCGAAAACTCTTTCCTTATCGACTTCTTTCGTTTGAGAAAGGGGAGAATGTGCCGGGCGACCAGATGCCTCCGATGGACGAAGAAGAGAAGATGCTTTTGGCCCGCGTGTGTCAGGCGGCAGAAAATCAATTTGTCGGGGTCAATTGTGGATTGCTCGATCATATCTCCTCCCTTTTCGGCCGGGCAGATCATGCGATTCTGATCGATTGTTTAGATCTGCATGTGGAATGGTCGCCGTTGCCGGATTCGATTGGGGTTGTGATTGCTCATTCGGGGGTACGGCATGCGTTGGTAGGCGGAGAGTATAATGAGCGGCGGGCTAGTTGTGAGCGGGCAGCCCAGAAGCTGGGCGTCCCTTCCCTTCGGCATGTGACGCTTTCTATGTTGGAGGAAGCGCGGGGGCGGTTGGAGGAGACAGAATATCGTTATGCGTTGCATGTGGTGGGAGAGAACGAGCGAGTGCGGGAAGGAAGCGCGCTGCTTCGGGAAGGGAAGCTGGAAGAATTCGGGCAAAAACTGTTTGAAAGTCATGAAAGCTCTCGGGTGAATTTCCGCAATAGCTGTCCGGAGTTGGATACTTTGGTCGAACTGGCTCGGGAACATCCGGCCTGCATTGGAGCTCGTTTGAGTGGAGGAGGTTGGGGTGGTGCTACGATCAATCTGGTTCGACGGGAAGGGATGGAAGATTTCCTCCGCTATCTTGCTTCGGGCTATTCGGCACGGCAAGGGCGATCTTTAGAAGCGTGGCCTTGCCGGATTGTGGAGGGGGCTCATTAGAGAGAATCTCTGGCTTTTTGTTCGATCAGGGCGCGTTGGTACGCGAGGTAGTATTTGTGCTGTCGGAGCGAAGGGTAGAGGAACGAGTTTGCGGGGATAGAGAAGGAGAGGCGACCTGGTTGGTAGTCGTCCTGGAAAGCATCCATCGCGGATGATAAATGCGGCAATAGGGACAGAAGTAATAGTTTTGCAATAGCGTGCTGGGGCCGGGAGACGGAAAGGCGGCGGCTTGTTGCCCGGCTTGTTTTTCTCGGCCGGTCTCACGAAGGTTTTGCAAAGCTTCTTGGACGGTGTGGATATAAAGCAAAGAACCGGGGGCAGCTTGTGGTGGCCAAGGGACCCCGATCCAGAAGATCGCTAGCATTAAGAGCCCTCCGAGGAGGGCAAGGATTCGGCTTAGGACCGTTCCGGTCGATCCGGTCGGTTGTTTCTCTGGTTGGTGTGGAGAGGATTGGGCCATCATGGTTTGCCTCGGTTTGAATTGGTTGAAGGGATGAGGTTTGTAATGATTTGGCGTGATGCCGATTGAAGAAGGGAAGGCGGACGATTGGTCGATGCCGCCGGCTCGGCCGAAGAGGTCGGAGAAGGGGCGGCCTTGACTTTTCCTGCCGCTTCTCTCGAAGTGGCAACTCCAAAGAGCTGATCGATGAGACGAAATTCTTGATCGAACAGGGCTTGTTGTGTGGGGTTAGGAATGACTTTTTCGCTGAGTCCCATGTAGCGGTCGCTGAAGCGTTCGGCATCAAAGACCAATACGGTTCGATGGGAACCGGAGGTTAAGACGACGGATCCTTTCGGCCAGGCGGCGGCAATCCGTTTCCAATCTTCCGAAGAATGGACGACGTTCAGTTCCTGCAATCGCTTTTGGATCCAGGACCAAGGCAAGGAACGGGAGAACATCAGGAAAAGATGATCTCGAGGAATCGCAGGATTCTGCAGGACGGTTCGGACTTGATTCCATTCGTTGGTACTCCGAAGGATGGCGCCGAGGGCGCAGCTGGTATTCTTGGCACGGGATAAGGCGTCGTATAAAGGAGAGCCTTCTTTTCCACCGACCGGATAGAACCCGGAGAAGGCTCCGGTCCGAAGAACCCATTGGACGAAGACGTCGAATCGTTTTTCATACGGTTCGTTGCTGGTGAATTCCCGAAGGACAAAGGCCGGATCGTCTTGGTCGACGACAAAGAATAAGAGTCGAATCGGCCGAATCGGGTGAGGGAACGCTCCACGCCGATCTTCCGCCCACCGTGCAGCCAGCGTGGCGATTTGAAACGCTGCAGCGGTTAGGACCAGAAGAACCAACCATTGCTGGGGTTGGCGGTACCAGCCCAGCAAAGCCATCAGGAGCACCAGTGCCAACACCAAACAGGAACGTTGGAGGAAGACGGTCCAGGCACCGTCTTGATGATTGAGCCATTCGACGGCGTTGAGGAGGTATTCGTATTTTCCGGGATAGAAGATCTCGAAATTGGAAAACACCGTGCTATCCCCAAAGGCCAAAACCCGTCCCCGTCCGTAGTGGGTTGTTACCGACACGGCAAACGTGCCGGTCCACATTTGAGGACGGTCTTTGGGCGGTGGGTAGAAATTGTTGACGGAATAGATGGCGCGGAACCCTTTGGAATGACCGACCTGCATTACCGTCCGAACGAACCAGGAAAACGGCCGGATCGAGGTCGGACCCCGGAACTTAAAGAAGGGGATCCCATGCATAATAAAGTTTTGGAACCGCGGTCGTTCCCAGAGTTGGAAGAAGTCCCGGTCCAGATCGAACAACACGTCGTCTCGGAAGGCGAAACCGAACATGCGGCAGATCGGATTGATGTTGCTAGTCGAACCAAACACATTCGTATGGTCTCCGATCAAGAGCACTCCACCTCCATGCCGGACGAATTCCTGGATGGCACGGAGTTCGTCTTCCGAGAAGGGGGCGCTGGGCAGGAAAACGATCAGGACATCTGTCTGAGCCAAAATCTCCGGGGTGAGGGGATGATTCCACTCTCGCACGTTGTAGAAATGCTCCAGCCATGCTTTCAGACAAGCATAGTTATATCCGGAATCGGCTCCGTACCAGTTTTGGTCATAAGGCCGATCGGTCCGGGACCAATAGGTATGGTATAAATGAATCAAGACTCGTCCTTGTTTCCGTTGGCCTTGCGGTTCCCATTGCATCCCTAAGAAGAGCAGACCGAACACACAGGCCCAGAGGAAAACGCGTCGTTTCCATCCTTTTTGCCACGGCTGAGCCTTAGGAGGAGCCTTGGAGGAGGATCCCGAGCCTTCGGTCAGGATTCGGTTCCAAACCGGGAGTGTCAAAAGCAAGAGAATCAAAAAGGATCCCCAAATCACCCATTCTCGATAGAAGGGACTGATTGGTAATTCTTCCGATTCGTAGTCGACAAAATCACAGACCGCTAAGAAAGCAGACGTGGAAAGGACATATCGAACGGCCGTAACCAGAAGAAGGAAAAGGACCAGGACCCCAAGGCGCCGGAGCGCAGGAAGCAGTTTTGGACTTTCCATTAGCACGTAGACCAACGACACGGCGAATACAAGAATCGGTACAGCGAATCCTACTTGATCCAATGAAACCCGGAATTGCAACGGTCCGGACATCGTCGTCAAAAACAGGCTGCCCGAACCGACGGCGACCGGCAGCCCGATTCCGTGACAAACAAGCCCGACCAGTTCTGCCAAAACCGGGCTTCCGTCTTTCCATCGCAGGCAATGCCATTGAACCCACTCCAGGGCCGTCCATCCCAACACAACCGTTGCGACTTGGATTCCAACCCACCGGCCCCATAGAGAAAAAACCGATCGAGATTTCGGGCTTTCCGGGCCGGGTTCCCTGGCTTCTTTCCGTCTAAGCTCTATCCAGTCGAACCAACCGCT
>CAZBKV010000185.1:0-1950 GCA_964492575.1 uncultured Verrucomicrobiota bacterium
ATCGGACGCCCCTCATAACATGCGGCCAAAACCGGCACGGCCCCACCCGTCCGCGGTAAAGCGGTCGCATACCAACGCCAACGGTCCGGATGATACCCCTCGGGTCGATGTGCATAAGGCACAATGACCTCTTCCGGACGGCGACAGCCACTGAGTCCTACCCCGCCCAATAACATGGACGCGGCCAGCCATTCCATGAACTGACGCCGTGTCCAGCCCTCCTCTTCCTGTGAAGGGAAAGACAGTTTCCCCCGATCGACGGCGCGGCCCTGCTCCGTCGATTTTCCTAAGCTCCTCTGATCTTCGGTCCCCTTCATCCGCTTCCTCTACCGGTGACAAGCCGAACAATCGGTGCGTGCCCGAATTCCATGCGCCTGCATCCAACGGAAATTCCTCTTACGTTGTTGGGCTGGATCCTTAGGCTTCCAGTCCCATGCAAAAACCTGATTGGTCGGACGCAAATAAGAGGCCGGATCTTCGTGGCACCGTAGACAAAACCGCATACTCATCGCCTTTTCCACTCGTGTCACATCCCGATCCTGAATCGGCCCATGACAATCTGTGCATCCCACTCCTACCGCAGTGTGGATCCCGTGATGAAAGACCACGAAGTCCGGCAAGCGATAGATCTGAATCCAGGGGACCGGTCGATCGGCGGCCAGTGCATCCCGTAATGGTGCCAATGCAGGGATGTCCGGCAGAATCTGTTGATGACAATCCATACAAAGCTGAGCCGGGGGAAGAGCGGCGGTTTTGTCCTGCTCAGCGCCGGGATGGCAGAATCGGCAATCCATTCCCAGCTTTCCAACATGGGTTCGATGGGAAAAAGGAACCGGTTGAACCGGGGCATAGCCACACTCCGCATACTCCGGGCTCAGGTAGTACCAGCCGGCCAGGACCATTCCAATCACCAACACGACTCCCACCCCCACCAACCGGCGAGGTAACCGACGCATCGACTGCGGAAAGATCCCTTTCATCCCGTTCCCTTTTCGCCTTCGCCGACCTTTCCCGGCCCGGCAACGCCTCATTCTTCCCAGAATCCCCACTCTAGACAACGGGATTTCTTTCCCACTCGCCGTTTATGAGAGAAACCATCTGGAGCTTTTTGTGTGAGTCAAAAAGCTAGCTGTGCTCTCTGTGCCTCTGTGGTGAGAAAGAGAGGACTAGAAAAGAAAACCACAGAGACGCAGAGGACACAGAGGAGATGGAGATAGCTACCCGAGGAGAAAGCTCCTCCTCTACGCTCTGACGAAGATGATTACGAAACTTTCAGATTCTTCTTTAGCTTTCGATCCTTTGGAACCGTCGTCGTAAGCCGAAGGCTCGCGGTTCTCTTCTTCCCGATCCCTTTACTTGGATTTTTCTCTTAAACTTCGGAGGGCAGGACCGATTCGAATGAGACCGGAGTCGGTGATTTCTAAAAGATGAGTTTCTGTGTCATGACCGCAGAGGCGGCAACCATCGATGCGGAAGAGGCGAACCAGTTCCCCTATCGGGCGTTGATAAAGACGCTCATCGTAAGTGGATTCGATCGTCTTTTTCGAAAAAACAAAGGTCCCATCCACGATATGGGCCACAGCGTAGCCGCCCGCTGCCTCGGCCGAAAGTTCTTCGTGACCGGATCGTTTTTGGGAGACAAACAGAGCGGTCTGATGCCATTTTTTCAGGAAATTAAACAATCCCCGCACCACCTGACGGGCCTGGATTTCCCGTGCTTCATATAGCCCGGTGACAGAGTCGATCACGGTGCACTGGATTCGATATTGTTTGAGTGCATAGGCTAAAGTCGCATACAACGTAGGGGGTTCTTCTCGGAGCTCACTGTGGGAAGCGGCATCGATGAGGAGAATGCGTTTCTCGACAACTTCCGGGTCAATCCCCATGGCCTCTGCGCGGGTTTGTAGGGCGGCGGCTACAAACGGTGCCGGGGACTCAACGGTCAAAAAC
>CAZBKV010000185.1:1960-2603 GCA_964492575.1 uncultured Verrucomicrobiota bacterium
GGGTAGGTCGTCCTTCGGCAGCCTGTCGAACGGCAAATTGCTCTACAAAGAGGGACTTCCCCGTATCGGGAACCCCTGTCAGATTATAAACTCCGTAGGCTGGGATTCCACCGAGGGATTTTTTCCGGACCGTTCGGCCGGACCGTTCGGCGTTAAAGAAAAGATCGTCTAACCCTTCCACGCCGGACGGATAACCACGAATTTCCGGCGCCTTTTCCCCGGCTTCCTCCAGCGTCTGGATCGCCTCCAGTTGAGGTTGAGGTTTGGTTTCTGAATTCATAGCTAAGAGGTCTGACACAATTTTTCTAACAACTCAATCTTCTCTCCGTTCTTCAAAGCGGTATAAGCAAGTTTGGCTAAGCCTCCGGCGATATGGGCCTTCGCTTCCTCGGTCTCCTCCACGGTCTCCTGGAGGCGACGACGCACGGTTTCTGGATCGGCCCGGTAAATGAGACGCACGGTGTTCCGCGTAAGCCCTAACGTGGAAGCCACCTCTTCCTCAGTCTTCCCATACTGCTCCTTTAACACAATGGCATAAGCCGCTTCGAGCAAAGAAGGAACCCAGGTCAGATGCCGTCGCTGCACCAGGGCACGCGGCCCCCCTGCAATCTCCAGCGCCTTCAAGAACACACGGACCGCCTCA
>CAZBKV010000185.1:2647-5270 GCA_964492575.1 uncultured Verrucomicrobiota bacterium
CCATCCAAGTCTTGCCGTTGAATTTCTTCCGTACGCAGTTCCATAGGCACCCCTCCTCCGTTTTAGAATCCAACAAACGAAATAGGGATGTGGAAGAAAGACCATGGTTACTTATGCTCATCTGACATAAGACGTCAAGGGGTGAAGGGAAAAGTGACAGATCCGAAGAATAAAAAGCATCAAATCAAATAACTCCCCATGGAAGAGAAATTTTTAGGCAAGAGTGCATTTGTCCTCAGCGCACCAAAGGAAAGATTGGAAAGATGCGGCGGTTTGAAGGATAAGCCACCCTACCCTTTCCTTTTCCCTTCATTCAGTTCCATTGAGGGGGCAGAAATTTTAAGGGATTCCGAAAAGATGCCCCAGGAGTGGAGGCAATAGGCTGGTGAATGTGTGAGGCGTTGGAGGGATCCCCCTGGGGCTGGTCTGAACTGCAGGATAGCAGAGGAAGATCCTAGCCGCGTTGGTCAATCGGAACATAATCGCGTTTGGCTGGGCCGACGTAAACCTGACGCGGTCGATAGATTCGTCCTTTCGGATCGTCCATGACTTCCTTGAAGTTGGCAATCCAGCCCGGCGTGCGGCCGATGGCGAAGATCACCGGGAACATTTCGACCGGAATGCCGATGGCCCGCATGATGATACCGGAGTAGAAGTCGACGTTTGGGTAGAGCCGACGTTGGATGAAGTATTCGTCTGTTAAGGCCTTTTCTTCCAGCCGTTTGGCAATATCGAGTAACGGATCGTGGATTCCAAGAGCGTCAAGGAGTTTGTCGCAGGCCTGTTTGATGATCTTGGCTCGTGGGTCGTAATTCTTGTAGACCCGGTGGCCGAAGCCCATCAGGCGGCGTTCGCCTTTCTTGGCCATTTCGATGAATTTGGAGCCGTCGTCTCCAGATTCATAGATCTGCTGGAGCATCTCAATTACGGCCTGGTTGGCCCCTCCGTGGAGTGGTCCCCACAGGGCGCAGACCCCGGCTGCGGCACTGGCAAAGAGGTTGGCGCGGCTGGAGGCGACCATGCGGACGGTGGAGGTGGAGCAGTTCTGTTCGTGGTCGGCGTGGAGGATGAGGATCAAGTCCAGGGCTCGGACGACCTCCGGCTTTAATTCATAATCCTCGTACGGCTCGGAGAACATCATGTGGAGGAAGTTTTCAACGTAGCGGTATCGGCGTTTGGGATAGATGATCGGCAGACCGCGGGATTTACGGTAGGAGTATGCGGCGATGGTGCGAACCTGGGAGAGCAATCGGGCGGCATGGAGGTCGAACTGTTCTGGATCGGCCGGACCCATCAGACCGGGGTAGAAACAGCTACTGGCATTGATCATGGCGGAGAGGATGGCCATGGGGTGAGCGGTGATGGGGAAGCTTTCGAAGTGGTAGCGCATGTCTTCGTGGAGGTGGGCATTTTGGGTGAGCAATTCGGAGAACCGGGAAAGTTGCTGGCGGGTGGGGAGTTCACCGTAGATGATCAGGTAGGCGACTTCGACGAAGGTGGATTTTTCGGCGAGTTGTTCGATGGGGTAGCCGCGGTAGCGGAGGATTCCTTTTTCGCCGTCGATGAAGGTGATACCGCTTTTGCAGGAGCCGGTGTTGGCGTAGCCGTTATCGATAGTAATGCAGCCGGTCTGGGCGCGAAGTTGGGAGATGTCAATCGCTTTTTCCCCTTCGGTCCCCACAACAACAGGCAGCTCGTATTCCTTTCCGTCCAGAATCAGTTTTGCTGTTTGGCTCATATTTCCTCCGTCTTTGGTAGGTGAAAGGTTTCAGTTTGTTTCTTTTGGGACGATTTTAGAGGCAACCCATACGGTTGCGGGAGGAGGGATAAACCCTTCCTTATTTACTTAACAGAAAAGATAAATAAACCAAATCTAAAGCAAGGAAAGCCAGGTTTATGAATTCCTTATCCCAAGCCGCTCTTGAATTTCTTCTTCCTTCAGTCCGATAACGAGAACCTGCTTATGCCGAGATCGTTCTCCTGTAAGAATCCGCACCTGCGAACGCCCACACCCCAACTTCTTTGCCAGAAAACGGCAAAGCCGTTCATTCGCCTCGTTTTCCACCGGGGGCGCCGTTACGCGAACCTTCAACTCCGAAGCCCCCGAATCCCAAACCACCTCGTCCCGGGAAGCCCGCGGTTGAATCCGACAAAGCAGGACCACGCCCTGGGGGGTCGCACGCAGAAAAGGGCATAACGATCCTGCCTTTGCAGGTGGATTGCCCGTTTTTGGTTTTTGCGATTTTTTAGGCATCTTCTTTCTGCGGCCCTGTTTTACATTCCCAAACCGTAGGAACGCAAGAGAAGCTGGTAAAGTTGCTGGATTCCGTACCACTCCCCCCACAGCAATACTCCGAAAAGAGTTCCTATAACGAAGGGCCCCAGGGGGATCCATCCGATCTGTAACGGAACCCACCGCCAAAGTCCCTGGAGTCTGGCACCTATTTGATCGATATAATCTAAAAAATGAGTGCCTCCGACCAAAAATGCCCGACGAAATCCATCCGTCCACAAAACTATCGGTAACGGTACCTGAAGATGCCATAGACAAAAGAGCCCTATCACTCCCGCCAATTGCCACATCCATTGGTTTTGGGGAATCGGTGGATGCAGACCTCGATGA
>CAZBKV010000185.1:5280-5535 GCA_964492575.1 uncultured Verrucomicrobiota bacterium
AGAATCCGCAAAGGCCAGGGCCATCGCGCAGGCCAACCAATCGCTGCTTGGATCTGCTTTCCGAGAGCCGTCTCTGCCGCCTTTTTCCCGCCAAGAAGGGTTAGGCCTAATCCCCAACACATGCTGATCCCCCATGCCAGGGCAAAGCTGAGAAAGGAGTAGGTAGCCACTGATTCCATGGTGTAACATGGGAAAGGGAGGACGATGACCCCGAGATTTAAGTGAGGGACCCAATCCAGGCGTAGAGCCTTATAC
>CAZBKV010000186.1:0-5530 GCA_964492575.1 uncultured Verrucomicrobiota bacterium
CTCCAAAGGAAAAGCCGTCCATATACCCGGTCAATTGTCCCTGATCATCTGCGGAGAAGAGGTAGACTTCCTCTCCGTCTGCATTGAAGGCAAAGCCGCGGGATCCTTGATGGAAATCCGCCTCGGTAAAGACCTGGAATCCGTGGGGTGGAAGGACGGTCCCGTAGGGGATGAGGAATTTATACGGGTCGGTGTGGTCATCGGTCAGGTACCAATGGCTGATGTCGACCGGTTGATCGTTGGGGTTGTAGAGTTCCACCCAATCTTGGTGACCGGGTTCTGGATGGGTCAGAATTTCATTCACTACGACCGGTCGGAGGGTAAGAGGTGGATCGTCTCGGCCGGGGGAACCGTTGCGTTCACTACTAGCGCGCCATTGGGATTTGTGGTTCCAGGCATCCGGCTCGGCTTGTTCATCGACGATGACCAGAGAAAATCCTAAGCCGTCTGTCAGAAGATACCACTTGTCGTTGTACCGGAAATCGAGGATCTCTTCGCCGCTGGCATCGACCAGTCGGATTCGCTCGCCGTTGTTATCCAGACTTCCGGTGTAGGGACCCAGGACGAGCGGACCGGAGCCGTAGCGTTGGCGGAAGGCTTCTGGGTTCCGGGCTAGGACGAGGATTTGCCCAGGGGCCAGGACCGGGCCGTTGGTAAAAGTAAATTCAATCCCGTCGGTAAATCGCACGCCGGTCAGATCCAGAGGATTGGGGCCGATGTTCTTCAATTCAACGAACTCAAACTGCTCGGCGTCTTGCATCCCATCGGGTAGAGGCGCCGGATGATACATCAGTTCTGTAATTCGTAAGAATTGTTGCGCCGGGCTGGGGTTACCAGGGTAGGTATACGATTGGACCAGCCGACCGGTATTGTCGAAAAGACGGAGCGTTTCCCCACGGGCGGAAAGTTGGCCTTTGTAATTTCCGACAACGAATCGGCCTTCGCCTCCGTGGGGACTGGTTTTCCGGGCGCGGAAGGCTACTACGTCTGGAGAGACATAAAGCGTTTCGTGGGCCGGGATCACCGTGCCGGGACGAAAGGTAAACTTGACGGCTCCTTCCAGGCGCCATCCGGAAATATCGACGGCATAGGGATTGGGATTGGTCAGCGTAAGGTATTCTTCGGCTTGATTGCCGGAGGGTGGATTGAACTCCAGGGGTCCGAACTGGATGAGGACGTCGTCCGGTTGAGCTTCCGGGATCAATCGGTTCTCGGGAGGTTGAGCGGTGTTTGTCACCGAGTAAGTGACATAAAGGTCCTGACGCCGGCTGGGGAGAAAGTCGGTTTTGATTTTGTTGGCGGCGTTTTGGACCGCCTGCCCCAGATGGAAGACCAACGGTTTCACCCATTCATCGACCCGTTTTTCAAAATATCCTTCCTCCGGCGGAGTCCCCGGCGGTTTGAGGTATTGATCCATGAGGGTTCGTAATCGGCGGAGGTACATTTGGGAAAACAGAGGGTCGGTAAAAATGGCCGTATAGAGAAGGTTCCATTGATTGGCATTGATCTTTGGATGATCTTTGTCTCCAAAGAACGGATGCCGTCGCCAAAGTCCCCCGTCTCCTTGGATTCCAAATGTCCAATCTTTATCCCACGGGATAATGATCCATTCGCCGGTTCCACGGGTGTCACGGTAAAGATAGAAATTTTTCCGAACATCATCGGTATCTAGGATGATCGCTCGGCAAGCCAGGTAGTTGATTAATTCAGGGATGTTAAAATGGTCTATTAAATAATTATGGCGTTCTTGAGCAGGGGTGCTTAATGCTAAAGCCCGGCATAGTTCTTCCAAATCTTGCCGTCCTTCCTTCCGGCGGATTTTCTTTTCCACTCCAATATAGGCATCGCTGAAGACCGGTTTTCGGTCCGAACGTTGGACAAATTTATAGAGCGCTCCTTTTTCATCTAACCCGTTCCGACGAAGGAAGCTCTTATCCACTTGTTCAACATAAACCCCGATCCGGTCGGCATGACCGTTGACCCGCATGAGCATGTGGAACGATTCACTGGCCGGGTTGCCAATGACCCGGAACGTCTCAAAGGCCATCGGCGGACGGATATAAGAAGGATCGGAACCGCGGTCGTTGAGGTTGACCTCATCCAGGTCATGGAGCTCTTCGTTGATGTAGCAGCGGTAACCACGGTTGAAGTCGAATTTTTGCCCATGCGTGGTTGCCCCGCCTCGACGTCGAATCCGTACGTTATCATAGAACCGTCCTTCGAAAAAGACACAACCCCGTGTCCCCGTACGGGTTCGAGCCGCATTTTCATCTTCGGCAAACCATTCCCAAATCGGGAGAGGACTTTTTACGGAAGGATCGGCAATGACCGTGCCGAGGTATTTGGGGGAACCGAGTGGATCCGGGAACAGAGGCCATCGGGAGGTATGCCCTTCGGTGTCGGTGGCCGTGACATAGTAACGGACCATTTGTCCCGGTCCTGCTGCGGAGGCTGGGATGATGGCCCCATACAGACCGTCGTCGGGGGCACCGTCTCCATGCTGACCGTCGTCTTGCATCGTCACGGTGATTTCCGGGCCGAACATCACCCGATAGTGCATCTGGACCGAAGCGATCGGGTGGAAGGCGGGCGTGACTCGGGCTTGGACGATAATATCTTGGTCATCCTGTGGTCGGGCCGGAGGTGCCGGGAGATGTCCCACGTCGGAAAGAATGGGCCCTAAGTCTTGGCTTCCTACCCCGTTAGGTTTGCCAGGGGTAGGCTGAACAAAATACCGGGGAATCTCTGGAAATTGTTGGATACGGACGGTTTCCAGTTCTGGAACCAGGAGGAAATCCGGGTCATCCGGTTTGAGGTTGAGGCCTTGAAGGGCCAGGACATTTGTGCCGGGGCGAAGCAGATCAACCGCATCGGAAAGATCGAATTCCTGGAACCGTCGTGCCTGAACATCCGGATGAGCAGCCGTTGCCGAGGCGTTCCAACTCGGTGTGTCCGGGGCATTGGCTACAGCCACTTCTACGCCGTTCAGATAGGCAATAAACCCGTCATCATAACGCAGTCGAAGGATCAGATGTTCGATCGTCGACGGATCCTGCACCACAAACGGAATTCGGACATAGACGCTGCTGTTTTGGCCATACAACGAGTCAGACAGGTCCATTCCAAACAGCCCTCGGAAACTCGGACTGCCGGCCTGTGCAGCCTGGTAATGAGCCCGGATCTGCGGGCCGCTCAGGGCATAGTCATAGATGGCGACTTCATCAATTCGGCCTTGGAAGACAATCGTTGGAGTGTTGGGATCTCCACCGACACGGTTGCTCCCGATCAAGATCGGGGCCTGAATCTTCATGCTTCGGGAGTCGTGGCCGGTCAGGATCGGTTGCCCGTTCAGATAAGCGGTTACCGTCCCACCTTCTTGTCGGGTGACTACCAGATGGTACCAGGTTCGATCCTGCACGGTGCCTCCGGTCCCAAGGAATTCGTTGTGGTAGACGCTAATGGTCCGCGCTTGGCGGGAGGCGAGATGGATGCCGAAATCGCCGCCCGGCCCTTTGTAGGTAAACAAATCGCCGCGACGGGTGGGATCTTCGGCGTAAAACCATAACTCCACGGTGAAAGCCCCGGCGGGAAAATCAAAGGCGGATTGATAGGGGATTTGGATCCGCGTATCACGGCCGTTGAATCCGACGGCATGGTTTCCCGATTCAAACCCCGCAAAGTTTGGCGGCTGAGGCCCTTCTTGGCCTAAGGCGATCGTCCCACGATACATCCCATCCGCGGCACTTCCTAAGGTTCCGAGATTCCAGGCGGTTTCTCCCTCGGTTTCTTCCAGGCGAAGGTAAACCAGCGGGGCATCGGCCTGGACGATTTCGGCATAGGCAGATTGATTAGACTCTGGACCTCGGTCGTATCCAATCCCGCCGGTTCCCTGACGCCAATTCGAGTCATCAAAGTCCAAACCGGTCCATTGTTGATCCAGATGACCGTCTTTGGGGACATAAACCCGGATAGGGGTATTGGTGGTGATGAGCCCCTGCTGCTGGAGTACCATGCCGAATCCGTAAGAGACATCGGGGAACTGCCGGGGATAGTGGGGAAATGCGGAAACTACCGTCTTGCCGTCAGGCTGAACCAGGGCCAGGTCTTCTCCGTGGCTGCTTAACCGGAAGTTTGTATGGAGCGGAGCGCCGGGGATGCGTCGGTCTTTTCCTGAAGCAAAGACGACCAGGTACCCGCCGGGAGGGAGGTTGGTGGAGGGGAATTCCCATTTTCGAAGGTTGTGGAGGTCGTCGGTCAGATACCAGCCCTTTAAATCAACGGTCTTTCGCGTCCCGTTATAAATCTCGATCCAATCCGACGTGTCCCCATCTTCATCTTTCAAACCGCTTTTATTATCCGCCAAAAATTCCGAGATCAGGAGTTTCTGCGAGAACCCCTGTCCCAGGACGGCCATAGACCATACAACCACAAGGAAGATCCATTCCCACCTGCCCCATCGAGGCTTCATCGTTCCCTTCATACCCATCCTCTCTTTTCTTATGATTTCCGGGCAAGGATAGTAGCATTTTTTAGGCCAGAGAAAGGGCTTTTGCACTGGCATCCGTCAAACAACTGCTCCGAAGAAAAAAATCCAGAAAGGGGCACGATGTCCCATCGTGCTGCATCAAAACGAATACAAATTGCGGCGGCTTGAGGACGAGTTGCCTTGACCTTTCCTTGGTATACGAAAGATCATGGGCGGTAGGGCGCGCTGTCCTCAGCGCGCCGGAAGAGGAAACGAAAGATCTGCGGCGGCTTGGGAACAAGCCGCCCTACCTTTCGGATGGCGTTCGGAAGGGCCATTTGTTTTTCCACCTAAAAGCGTCTTTTCCCGGTTGCTTGATTCTGATTTGATCGAGACAACGTTTGGACGAAAGCTCAATTCTGGTCTATAAACGTGCAACAGAGGAGGTGAAAGAACGATGCCGATGACGGAGCGAATTCAACAGTTGTTTGATCTGACTGGAGAAGTGGCCGTAGCGATTGGTGCGGCCGGAGTGCTGGGTGGTGCAATCGCCAAAGGCTTTGCGGAGGCAGGGGCCAAGGTAGCGATTCTGGATCTAAATGAGGAGAAAGGTCAGGCCCGGGTAGAGGAAATCCAGAAAACGGGCGGTACAGCGATTTTCTGTAAGACGGATGCCACGGACCGGGAAAGCCTGCAGGCGGCTCGGGAGAAGATCGAGGCCGAGCTGGGACCGGTCACGATTCTGTTGAATGCGGCCGGCGGGAATAGTCCCAAAGTGACCGTAACGCCGGAGCTGAAGTTTGAGGACCTGAAGTTGGAGGATTGGAATGCCAACTTCAATTTGAACCTCGTCGGGGGAGCTTTGCTTCCTTGCCAGGTCTTCGGACCGGGAATGGTGCAGCGCCGGAAAGGCAGTATTATTAACATCGCCAGCGTCAGTGCCCACGTCCCGCTTTCCCGCGTTCCGGCGTACTCGGCGGCCAAGGCCGCGGTGTTGAATCTCACGCGGTTCCTGGCGCGGGAATGGGGACCGTACGGGGTCCGCGTAAATACCATCACCCCAGG
>CAZBKV010000187.1:0-1732 GCA_964492575.1 uncultured Verrucomicrobiota bacterium
GTCCCTCATAAACTCATCGCTTTCCGTACGGTGGACCTCCTCGATCCATCCGCAGAGAAATGGGAAGCGGTCAACACCATCCGCTTCGAATTGGAACTGGAACCGGAGCAGTGGGTCCCCATCGCCCACCTAGAGACCATCCCCAACCGACCGGTCCGAGCCCACGGTTTCAATACCGACGCCGATGCCATTGTCCAGGCCCTGCGGGAAGACCTCAACTTCGATCCTGCCGGAAAACGCATTCTGATCACTGGAACCGGTGGAGCCGGTCAGACCGCGGCCCTGCGCTTGGCCGAAGAACCGATCCGAGCTCTCTACCTGATCAATCGAACCCGATCCAAAGCCGAGGCCCTGGCCGAACGTATCCACCAGCTCCATCCTTATCTCCCCGTAAAAGTCGGATATCCTGAGGAACCGATTGACCTCCTCATCAATGCCACCTCCCTAGGACTCAAACCGGAAGATCCCCTGCCCATCGACACCTCCCGGCTTCCGCTTTCTCAAATCCCATCGGTGTACGATATGATTTACAATCCACCGATGACCCCTCTCCTCCGCGCCGCGGCCGAAGCCGGCTGCCGATATGCCAACGGACTGGGAATGCTCCTCTATCAGGGTGCCAAGGCCCTGGAAATCTGGACAGAACGACCCGCGCCGATCCAAGTAATGCGCCAGGCCCTTCAGGAATTCCTTTACGGCGCTTCCATCCCCTCTTCTCCTACCTGATTCCCGAGCCGGCCGACCTTTCTCCCTTTTCTTTCTCCAACCGAGCGATAGCCTGTAAAACCAAAAGTAAAACCGGAAACAACAAAAAGACAAAATCGGACAGGACCAATGCACGAAGCCGAAGAACTTCCAAGCTACTTCCTGGGGGACTTAGAAACCCATCACCATCTGACCCCCCAACTCGTCCGCGAGGCCTGCATTGCCATCAAGGCCAACCGACGGCGTGTTCTGCTCAGCCTCTCCACCCGACAAATCGTCGATACGATCGCCGTTGTGGCCGAGGAATGGCGGGACCCCAAAAGTCCTTTCCGCATCCAAGCCCGACAGGCCTCACCGGAAAAAACCGGGTTCCCTCCCGAAGTGCTGGACTACGGCTTGGACCGACTCTTTGAAACCATTACCCGAGACTCCCTCCTCGCCCTGATTGAGCAGGACCTGGGTCATCCGGAACGACTGGACCGTCTTTTGGCCACCTCGGCCGAACGGCTCGAAAACCGGCAAGCCATCGCCTGGGGACCATCCCTCATCGTTCATATCACAGCCGGAATGCTTCCCAATCCTCCGATCACCTCCCTCATTCTGGGTCTTCTGGCTCGCTCGGCCCAATTTATGAAGTGCGCTTCCGGCACCTCCTTCTTACCCCGGCTCTTCGCCCATTCCTTACGAAAGATTCACTCTGGACTTGCCTCTACCATCGAAATCGCCGAATGGCCCGGTGGAACCGAACCCTTAGAAGAAGTCCTATTCCAGGAGGCCGACATCCTCTGTGCCAGCGGCGCCGACGAAACCCTCGCCGCTATCCTACCTCGGATTCCACCCCACGTGCGCTGGGTCCCTTACGGACACCGAATCAGCTTCGCTTTTATCGCACGAGAAGCCCTCCGCCCCCGCAGCCTCCCGCGCCTAGCCCGCGAAGCCGCCGAAGACGTCGCCGCCTGGAACCAACTCGGTTGTCTTTCCCCCCATGTCATCTACGTCGAGACCGGTGGGGAGGTCCATCCTATGC
>CAZBKV010000187.1:1742-3666 GCA_964492575.1 uncultured Verrucomicrobiota bacterium
GAACAGGAAATGCCACGCGGCGAAGTCCCCATCGAGGTCTCCGCCACGATCACCCAACGCCGCTCCTTCTATCAAGTCCGAGCCGCCGCGATCCCAGGAACTCGACTTTGGACAAGCCAAGGCAATACGGCCTGGACGGTAGTGTATGACGAAGATCCTCTTTTCCAGCCTTCTTGCCTGTACCGATTCATTTACGTCAAGGCCGTCCAATCTCTTTCCGAAGCCTTGGAAGGGGCCAATCGATGGCGTGGCAAAGTCTCTACCGTCGGGCTAGCCGCCCCTGCCCTTCGAGCCGAGGAACTGGTTCGGGAACTGGCCCAATGGGGCGTCACCCGCGTCTGTCCATTAGGACAAATGCAAGCTCCGCCTATCAGTTGGCGTCACGACGGCCGCCCTGCTTTGGGAGACCTCATCTTTTGGACCGATTGGGAACAACCGATCGTTTGATCCCCCCTCAGCCCTCCATCGCGACCGAGGATTGGCAATTCGACCGAAAGATCACAAGATAAAAGGGAGGAACAATGAGTTTCGAACTGCGAAAAAAATTCCGTTTTGAGGCCGCGCATTATTTGCCCCACCTACCTGAAGGGCACAAATGCCGCCGCCTTCACGGCCATAGTTTTGAAGTCGAAATCGCCGTCCGCGGCCCTTACGATCCGAAACGCGGCTGGGTTCAGGACTTTGCCGATCTTAGGCGAGCCTTCCAACCCCTTTGCGATCAGCTCGACCACCACCTCCTCAACGACATTCCCGGCCTGGAAAATCCTACCTCCGAAAATCTGGCCCGCTGGATCTGGAACCAACTCAAACCGAAGTTGCCAGGTCTGGTGGAAGTCGTAGTCGCCGAGACCCCTACCTCTCGATGTATCTACCGTGGACCTGAGGCCGGTCGGCCAGGATTCACTCTCCAATCCCCAGAAACCGCCGCCGAATCGGACCCGACCGACTCGGTTCAACCTTCCAACGCAAATTCTCCCGGTAACCCAACGTCCACTCCAGCTCCCCAAGCCACGCTTGTCCAGCTGGATCAAATCCCAGCTGTGACCTGCCCCTGTGGCTGGGCCCGACGGGCCTTCCTCGATCTTCCCAACACCCCCGCCTCGGTCCACCTCACGCAAATCCAAGGCGAACCTTCCCCACACTTCCACAAACACCACACCGAGATCTACATCGTCCTCCAGGGCCAGGGCCAAATCGAACTGGACGGCCGCCGCCATCCCGTCCGCCCCATGACCGCCATCCTCATCCCGCCCGGCTGCGTTCACCGTGCCATCGGACAGCTTCAAATCCTCAACCTCGTCATCCCACCTTTTGACCCAACGGACGAGTTTGTCCTAGAAGATCCTCCAGCGACACCTTCAGCAGACAATCAAACTTCACCGCCTTCCGATCCTGAACCTCCAACGCAAAGTTCCTAAAAAATGATGAAGCCGACCGACTTACGCGGAATTTTGCAATACGTACCGCTGTTTCGAGGCCGAATCTTTATCGTGGCACTCGACGGCATAGTCGTCCGGTCCGATGCCCTCAGCAGAGTCCTAACCGACATCGCCGTCCTCCGGTCCGTCGGAATTCGAATCGTCCTAGTTTACGGCATCTCGGCAGAAGTGGCCGAACTGGCCCGACAAAACCAGGTCACCCCCAGTAACCTGGACGGGACCGGCCCGACCGATCCAACCACACTCCAACTCTGCATCCACGCTGCAGCCCGACTCCACTACCGGATCCTCCAAGGCCTGGACGCCCAACACCTCCACGGCGCCCTCCCCAACGCCATCCACGCCCGGCCCATCGGCATCTTCCAAGGCCTCGATCATCAACTCACCGGCACCATCGAATCCATGGAGGCCCCTCTACTGCTGGATCTCCTTGAACAGGACCTCATCCCCATCCTCTGGCCCCTTGGATTCGATGGCGAAGGCCA
>CAZBKV010000187.1:3676-5517 GCA_964492575.1 uncultured Verrucomicrobiota bacterium
CCGCCCAGGCACTCAACGCCGTCAAAATCCTTTTCGTCACCTCCTACGACGGACTCATCCACAACGGCCAACTCCTCCGACACCTCTCCGTCCAAGAATTGGAACAGCTTCTCCAAGATCCGAGCTTTTCCTTTGACCCTCCCCAAGCCAAATCCAAAGCCATCCACGCCGTCCAGGCCTGCCGCAACGGCGTCCCTCGAGTCCACATCATCAATGGCCTGACCGATGAAGCCCTCCTTACCGAAGTCTTCTCCCAAGAAGGGGTAGGGACCATGATCTCCATCGGCGAATACCAAACCATTCGCCGTGCCCGGCCCGAAGACCTGGATTTCATCTGGAAACTCGTCCGCCCTGCCATGGAAAAAGAAGAACTGATGCAACGAAGCCGGGAGGAACTGGAACAGATCTTGAAAGACTTCTTCATCCTAGAGCTCGATCAGCATCCTGTGGCCTGTGCCGCTCTCCATGTTTACCCGGAACAAAAGACCGGCGAGGTGGCTTGCCTTTGCGTAAGCCCTTCCCACGAAAATCGCGGCCTCGCTCGAGCCCTGCTTCGCTACCTAGAAGAACAGGCCCGGCAACAAGGTCTCCGAAAACTCATCGCTCTTTCCACCCAGGCCTATGTCTACTTCCAACGCAAAGCCGGATACGAAGAAGGTTCTTTGGAAGACCTGCCCCCATCTCGACGAGCCCGCTATGAACAATGCCGTCGCCGATCCAAAATTCTGGTAAAACCCCTTACTTAACCCTAACGACCAGAGATGGTTGCCTTTAACCCCCCACCAAATCCCTTGCCTTCCCAAACCAAACCCTTTCCTCGGGTCCTCTTGCCCGGGACCCCAAGCCTCCAACCACTCTGGCTCCGACTCCGTCGCCTCAGCATCCAACCCACTCCTCATCTCCTCCTAGTTGAAATCCCTCGACAACGTCTCCTTTGGCTTCAATTGGAAAAAACCCTTTCCAGTCCGATCCCCACTCGACTCTATCGCGTCCAGGCCATCTGGCCAGTCTCGACCTCCCGATACGGCATCGGCCAACGTCTCCATTCCCGAAAAACCCCGCTCGGCCTTCATCGCATCGCCTCGATCCATGGCCGAGGCTGGCCATGCGGCATTGTACTCCAAGCCCGACGCCCCACCGGCTATACCTGGCAACAAAGACCCGATGCCCCCATCCTCCACCGCGCCCTGTGGCTGGAAGGCCTGGAACCTGGTTGGAACCAGGGCGGAAAAGTCGACTCCTACACCCGCATGATCTATCTCCACGGTACCTCCCAAGAATCTAAACTCGGTCGCCCGGCCTCCATCGGCTGTATCCACCTTGCCTCCCAACCCATCCTAACCTTGGCCGATGCCCTTCCTCCAGGCACCCTCGTCTGGATCACCTCCCAGAAAATCTCTCTTCCCCCACCCAACCTCGAAAGCCCGGCATCTCCCCAGAGATTCAGCCTCGCAAAAGCAACAAAATGAACACGAGCTCGGTGCAAGTACAACAAAAACAAATTACCCCCATAGAAGAGAATTTTTATACCCTTCAGAACGGCGTGTCTAAAAACGGACCGATCCAAAGCAAAGCTTGCAGTCCCAGGACAGCCAAGGCCATAAATTTTTTATCACCTCATTCCATTTTTCCATGGAAGTCCCTACTGCCCTTCCGAAAAATCGGCCGGGCGGTTTGAATGGAAGAAGAGAAAAACGCCGGATCGAGGGCATGACCGCAATGGGTCGGGGGATCAAGGAAGGAATTTTTACGGCGGCTTGAGGACAAGCCGCCCTACCCATGGGCATTCGAAAGGCAATTGAAAGGTAGGGCGCGTTGTCCTCAACGCGCCGGGGCTCCCC
>CAZBKV010000188.1:0-5509 GCA_964492575.1 uncultured Verrucomicrobiota bacterium
TTTGGAATGAAAGAGGAAAATCGAGAGCATGGCAGGCCGCTGCTTCTTTCCCGAAGGCCCCTTGCAGAAGGAAAATGGATTCGGCTGGAACAACTTCATTATCGAGATTCCACCGGGCGAGAGCGAATCTGGGAATTAGCAACTCGTCAACAGGCCATCCAAGCCGTCTGTATGATTGCTCTTTGTGTGCCAACCCGGCAGTGGGTTCTCATCCGCCAATTCCGACCGCCGGCTGGGCGAAAGGTCCTGGAATTTCCCGCTGGCTTAATCCACCCAACGGAGACCGTAGAAAACGCAGCCGTTCGGGAATTCCTGGAAGAGACCGGCTTTCATCTCCAAATCCAAACTGTTCATCCCCCGGTCTTCAACTCTCCCGGTCTTACGGACGAGGCAGCATGGATCGTCACCGGGCAGGTCGATTTACAAATCCCAGAAAACCAACATCCCCGGCCCCGACCTGATCCAGGAGAAGAAATCGAAGTGATTCTGGTCGGGCAAACCGAACTTGAAAGACAGATCCAAATTGAATTCAACCAAGGCCACGGAGTGGATGCGAAGGTTTTGCTGTTTGCTTTGGGCCAAGGCCTTTGCTGGGCCGGAGAAACCCAAAGTCCAAAATAGAGCTTTACCAGCCTGGAGAAAGGTTTCTTCTTCCGATTTTCTTCTACGCTCTGAGGAGCGTAGTGATACGCCATTCGTCTTCTACTGCTGCTTTCGAAAGCCATGCAGCTACCGTTGTGAGATGGTGGATTTTTCGGATGGCTGTAGAACCGCCGAAAAGCTTATCGAAGCAACAGCTTGGACCGATACTCGGTAGGAGACATTCCTGTAATCCGCTTAAAAACGCGATTAAAGTGGGTCAAAGACTGGAACCCTACCTCATAGGCAATGTCACTGATCCGCAAGTTGGGGTTCATTGCTAAATTCTTGGCCTTTTCGATCCGCACGCGCGATACGTATTCAGTAAAATTCAAACCAGTGTACCTCTTAAAAATTTTGCAGAAATAAAACGTGCTTATATTGACCGCCTTAGCGACCTGGGTCAGGGAGATCTCTTCCATGTAATGATCGTGAATATATTGTTTGGCTTTATGAATAATTACCGGCTCAGCATTGGTCTGACTCAGAATGATCTGGTTACTGAGAAAGGCCAGTTGCTGAGAAAAAATTTGGAGAAGCTGCGTAATAGCCCGTAATCGCCGATGGGAAAGGACACGGGTCGAGAAGTAGATCTTTTGAATCCTATTAAGGTCTATCTTCCCGTTGCATTGAACCAGACGTTTGGCGATCTGTCGAAACCGAGCCTCCGTAGGGGCCCGCCGAAAGACCTGCCCTGTCTGAAGAAAACCGATTGTCTTGTTCCCCAGAATGATAGGGACGGCTAGTTCGACCATCCCTGAGGGACAGATCACCATGGCCGGCTGCTTCATTGCCGCTTCGCTTAGGCGTTGTAAGGCCTGTAAACAACAGGCACAGGTCTTACTCCACTGCGCCATTAAGGCACAGAACGGGTTTTCATTGGGTTTCCCTCGATAAGGAAGCTGCCAGGTTTCAATGGGACGAAGAGCAAGGGCAAGGCCTGTTAATTCATTATAGGAGGAAGCAAATTCTCGAAAGAGAGTAGAAGAAGACAAGGCCCGGATGAGCCCTTTGTCATTTTGATTGCCGTCTGTGGTATTCATTTGGGTATCCTTCCCTCAAGGGATTCTAATCGCTTTGTGTTTTCCCCGCCACTTACCCGTTATTGCCCCTTGTAATGCCAATATATGACAACTCTTTATCCCCTGGCAAGCGGGTCCCTCTTTTATTATCGTTCAACGAAAAGAAAATAACTCCACCCCCTTCTGTAATCCCCACCTCTCTTTTCCTTTCGCACCTTCTCCCTTGCTCCTTCGAGTTCCCCGATCAACCATCATTGGCATGCGCGTGATGGCATTAAAACAGATCAGAGAGCCATTAAAACAGGAAGATTGGCCAATTCCCCAACCTCAATCCGGCCAAGTCCTGTTGAAAATCGAAGCTTGTGGCGTCTGCCGGACAGATCTCCATATCTGGAAAGGAGAACTCCCTCAGCCTCAACTCCCCCTTATTCTAGGCCACCAGATCGTAGGACGCGTTGAGAAGATCGGCCCAAAAGTCAGAGGAATTTCCCTCGGACAACGGATGGGTGTGCCTTGGCTGGGCTGGACATGCGGCCAATGCCTCTACTGCCAAAACGGTCAAGAAAACCTTTGCCCCCAAGCCAAGTTCACCGGCTATACCCTTCAAGGCGGCTTTGCCGAATATGCCGTGGCGGATGTCCGGTACTGTTTTCCGCTGGGCGATCGTCTTTCTGCTGTAGAAGTGGCTCCTTTGCTTTGCGCTGGCCTGATCGGATATCGAACACTAAGTAAGGCGGGATATGCCCCTCGCCTTGGGATTTATGGCTTTGGAGCAGCAGCCCATCTAATTCTTCAGGTTGCCCTCTATCAAGGGCGACAGGTTTACGTTTTTACCCGTCCTGGAGATACGCAGAAACAGGAATTTGCCCGGCGCCTAGGAGCTATCTGGGCCGGCGGTAGCGATACGCTCCCTCCTGAACCTTTAGATGCGGCTCTTATCTTTGCCCCTGCCGGTGAGGTTATCCCCATGGCCCTCCAAGCCGTCCGGCCCGGTGGGATTGTAGTTTGTGGGGGAATCTATATGACCCAGATTCCTCCGCTTCGTTATGAGTGGCTTTGGATGGAACGGCGGATCGAATCGGTTGCCAATCTGACCCGTCGGGACGGGGAAGTCTTTTTGGCCTTGGCTGAGCGGATTCCCGTTCGTCCTCACGTTCAGGTTTACCCGCTTGAAGCAGCCAACCAAGCCCTGGAAGACCTGGATCAAGGACGTCTGCAGGGGGCAGCGGTTTTGACCCTGGAAAAATGAAGCCTTTTCCCTACTTTAAGAAAGGAGGGAAAATCAGTACACTTCGGCCGGCAAACCGGTTTCCGAACGGACGGCCGCCGCAATACGGGACAACTCCGGCAACGGAAGATGCTCACAGAAAGGATTGACCATAGGCCGGTGAGCCGAATAAATTTGGACCAACTGAATCTGCGTACCGGCTTCTTTTAACTCCCGAAGCCGTTGGACGTAGGCCTGAATCTCCTCCTCCGATGGTCCTTGCCCATGAAACCGTGGGAAAAGACTTTGGATAATGATCGGCCGTTGTCGTCCGACCATGCGAATATTTTCTAAAACTTCCTCGTAAGTCACCCCCTTGGGACGATTGATTCGAGCAAAGTGCTCGGGCGTTCCCGTATCGAGTTTAAGCCAAAGCTCATCCTGTAAGGTCAACGTAGAGATCCCTGCCTGAACCGCCGGGCGTTGCAAGGCGGTCGCATTGGTCACAAGAACGATCTTGAAAAACGGCACCTCCCCTAATGCCCGAAGATGAGTCACTGCATCGATCGCTTCCTGAAACTGGGGGCAAAGCGTCGGTTCACCATCCCCACTGATGGCCACATGCCGAGGCGTAAGAAGTTCTTCCGGAACTTGATCAAATCCCTCCACCTTCCGAATCGCCGGACTATAAGCCATCTTAAGCGTCTCGGCTAATTCGTGAATCATCCGATGGATATCCAACCGTTCGGCCCGAGGTGGGACGTTTCGATTGATCTCGCAATAAACACACTGAAAGTTACAACGTCGATCCGGGGTTAAATTGACACCGATCGAGAGCCCACGAGCCCGTGGGGAAAGAACCAAATAGACAAATTGGTTATTGAGGAAATTGCGAGGATACCCAAATGCCCGTTCCCAAGTCGATTGCCTCGATCGAGCCATCGAACCGGTCTGACGATGGGCATCGGTAATCACCGGTCCGGAAGAATGCCGTGCGGAACGGTTTCGGAGTCGTGGATTTGAGGTATGGTTCGTCTGATCGTCCATTCCCTGTCTTTTTGTTTGGTGCAGGGGCTTGCCCCCACCCGGCTCTTCGGCTGAATATTGAGATTGATGTATCTAACAAAGGCAAGATACGGTGAAGAAAAGGCGGAGGCTTTCCTCAAATTGGCAAACTTTTTGCAATATTTGAGATCCTGAAAAGAACTATGAAATTTGTTTGAGAACATTCCCGAAAAACGACTATTTTCAACTCCGACAAAACCTATGGGAAATACTTTTGGTCATTGTTTCCGAATCATGAGTTGGGGCGAATCCCACGGCCCGGCCATCGGTGTTGTCGTTGATGGTTGCCCCCCAGGACTCCCTCTCCAAGCGGAAGAAATCCAGAAAGAACTAAATCGCCGGCGCCCTGGTCAATCACAACTGGTCAGCCCCCGCCAGGAAGCCGATCAGGTCGAGATCCTTAGCGGGGTTTTTGAAGGCAAAACCCTCGGAACCCCAATTGCCTTGCTGGTCCGCAACCAAGATGCCCGACCAGAGGCTTATGATGAAATCGCCACCAAGTTCCGTCCATCTCATGCAGACTACACTTACCATGCGAAATATGGGCTCCGGGATTGGCGTGGAGGTGGACGAGCCAGCGCACGGGAAACCATCGGCCGCGTCGCTGCTGGGGCGATCGCGAAAAAGTTTCTTCGATACCAATTTGGGGTAGAGATCGTCGCTTGCGTGGTACAGGTAGGGGAGATTGTGGCGCAAGTTGATCCGGAGCGGCTGACGCTGGAAGAGGTTGAGAAAAATCCGGTCCGGTGCCCGGATCCCCAGGCTGCGGAGCAGATGATTCGCTTGATTGAACAGGTACGATCGGAGGGAGATTCGGTCGGCGGGGTAATCCTCGGCATTGCCCGGAACGTGCCGCCTGGCTGGGGGGAACCGGTCTTTGACCGTTTGGAAGCCGATCTTGCCAAAGCAATGCTGAGCATTCCGGCCACCAAAGGATTTGAAATCGGCTCCGGTTTTTCCGGCACAAGGATGCGCGGCACTGAACATAACGACCTTTTTTTTGTAGATCCCCAAAGACGAATTCGAACCCGAACCAATTACTCCGGAGGCGTGCAAGGAGGGATCTCCAACGGCGAGTTGATCTACTTCCGGGTCGCCTTCAAGCCCACCGCCACCATCTTGCGTCCCCAACCAACCGTGGATATCCATTTGCAACCCACCACGTTGCAAGGACGCGGCCGGCATGACCCCTGTGTCCTTCCGCGAGCTGTTCCGATCGTCGAGGCGATGACGGCGTTGGTGCTTGCCGACCATGCCCTTCGCCATCATGCCCAATGTGAATGGCCTAATCTCTCGGGAGCCTAAACGAGTTTCGATCGCACTTCTTCCCTTTAAAGAGATTTTTTCAAAAAGGGGAAAGAAGATAAAATGGCTAAAATGGTTTATCCGCAAAACATGGTGGAAGAGGTTTCTTTTCAAATTCGGCGCGCTGAGGAAGCGCACCCTACCCTATCCTAGCCTTTGGAAACCCAAGGGTTGTTAAAAAAAGAAGGAACGGGACGATGCACCAATTTCACTATAGACAGCGGGAATTATTCTGTGAAGGGCTACCGTTACGGGTCTTAGCTGAACAATA
>CAZBKV010000189.1:0-1100 GCA_964492575.1 uncultured Verrucomicrobiota bacterium
CCATCGATGATCTCCTTCGATCTCTTGAAGCAGCCGAACCAGGGCTTCTTCCCCGTCGCCGTAGATGCCGAAATCCGCTCCGGTCCACTCCAGCAGCCGTTTAGGAAAAATCGAGTAGCCGACTCCGCCGAGGACGACCGGTGCATCGGTGAATTGCCGCACCGTAGAGACAAGCGTCGTCAGTTCCGGCACAAACCATTCTCCACTTGGCCAAAAACAATCATCTACATTCCGAAACGAGATTCCGATCAGTCGAGGCTGAACTTTACGAAGATAGGCCTCCAGGGCCTGAGTCGGGTCTTCCAGGGTGGCTAAATCGAAAATTTCCACCTCAAACCCGGCTTTTTGGACTGCCCCGGCGAGGTAATCCAATGCGATCGGGGCAATTGGAGGTTGCATCCGATTGGAATTGATTAAGAGCAACATATTGCCCCTTCCAAACTCCTGAAAGAATTCGATCTATTTTGCTTATCCAGGCAAGCCTATATTTAGGATTTTTTCCTTTGATCTTGTTTTTCGGGTTCTACGATCACCTCTGCGGAAAATCTTTGGCCTACATGGGGAGTGATTTTCAGATTCTCCCAAAACGGGATCAATGCAAAATTCTCCGTAAGGACCAGATCTTTGGGGCCCTTGATGACCTTCTTAAGTTTTCCGAGGGGGTGATGGAACAGAAAAGCCGCCGGACGGGCCGGTTTCCTTGCCTGTTGCATCTGCACGGTAAAGACGATTTTCCGGGTTCCATCCGGCAAAGGCTCGATCTTCATGTGTTGATTATATAACGGCTGAGTGATCGGCTTGACCCTTGCCTCCCAAGCCGGATCCCCATAAAAAGCCGTGGTCTCCCAGAACAACTGTCCTTCGGCCGGGATCGCGGTCTCGTCCGCACAGCAGAGATAGCGGGTCCGTCGCTCTTCTTTGGTCATGCGGCTCCGCTCCCATCGCAATGCCTGCTGATTCAGCCATACGGCTTCGGCAAAGGAAAATCGCCCCTGAAGCCTTAAGAAATAATCAACTACCCCCCATGCATAACAAGAACGAAGCTGTAATCCTACATGACCAAAAAACTGATAGGCCCCATGATGGATCCATCCAAGAAC
>CAZBKV010000189.1:1110-5223 GCA_964492575.1 uncultured Verrucomicrobiota bacterium
GTGAATAATAGATCTTCGGATTGTCGGTGGTAATAGGATAGACATGATTCTGTCGATCGACCCCGACCAATCGATTCCCCTTCTGGAAATACCAATCGATTCTCTTTTGACTCCAATGGAGTCTTTTCCCGATCTGTTTCAATCGGGTCCGTGTGACGATTTGTCCGCTGCGGTAGGTATATCCCATTTGCCAGTCATGCTCAGTGGCGTGTCCACTGGTAGAAACCATATCGATCTTTCCGGAATTTAGTTCTTGAATAAATTGCACGGTTGTATCGGACGGGCCTTGGACTTCCTTGGGAGGCTGACCAGCGATTCGAATCCATTTCCGTCCTTGATGCCCCTCATCAAAGGAGACACCGCTTTCCAACCATTCCAACCAACCTCGGCCGATATGGGAAAGCCCACGGCGAACCGTCAAGGGCGGGGCACTGACCATCCGGAGAGCATCTGTGGCATCCGCACCGGTGACGATTCCCCAAAGGGCATCATCGTATGGGTCGGGGTCCAGAGATCGCATCAAGGCCCCAAACAGATGGTAAGTCATGCCTTGTAAAGGAATTTTTAAAGTTTTCCCTTTTGGGGAACGGACTCGAACCCAAGCAGAAGCCGCCAGCTCTTGAGGCCGAGCGACAATGCAAACGTAATAAGGATGGTATTGCGCAAGTTTGGCCCGCAGGGCCTCTACTTCATGACCTTTCCAAACAAAAAGCCGGGCATGATGCTTTTGGAGAAGGGCATCGATGACCTTTCGCCATGCAGGGTCCTGGGCTGTTTTCTGTTCCGCTAAGACAGCATAGCGAGGCAGATTCGATAGAGTCTCTCCTGCCCATCCTTTCCAGGCAAAGGGCAAGAGCCCACAAATCGTGATGAGAAGGATCTTCTGTGGAAAACGGCTTTTCGGTGATTCGCTTCGATTGTAGCAAAATCGGTTTTTCATAAGAGAAGTTTATCTCCATCGAATGGGGAAGGCAATCGCTCTGGGAAACTGTCTGAGTTTGTCTTTCCTTCCTCTTTCCAAACTCTCCGGTTGAATCCTCCAGGAAAAGGCTTACAGTAAAGACATCATGACCGAAGAAACCGCAGAGGGTGTGGTGTACCTTGGGGGATGTGGCTGGGGCCTACCGGAAGGGCTTCCCAGCAGGTTACGAGAATTTCTTCCGCAGGTTGACGCGATTTTCTACCAACCGGAGTGGGAACCTTTCCTGCTGGAGCTTGTGCCTCCTCATTTCCCTTCCGAAAAGCTGATCCCTGCGGCTTACGCGCCGGAGCTTTCGCAATGGACAGAGTGGATCGAGCGGGTTCGTTCCGGCCAAACCATTCTACGGCTTTACATTGAAGATCCTACGGTCTATCCCTTGGCTCAGGCTGAGGCTCGGTGGCTGCAGGAACGGAAGATCCCTTTTCGTATTTTCAGCGGATCCAACTCTCTTAGCCTTGCCGCTTCCTTCCTCCAAACGCCGGTGACGGAGTTTGATCGGGAATCGATGCGGGTTTTTGTCTTTCATCTCCCGGAGGAATGGGATGCATTCCTCCAACGGGAGCTGGATCCCCAAGCGCAGCTCCTCCTGGTAGGACGCACGCCGACGGGGGCTTTGCAAGTCCGACGGGGCAATTGGGGAGAGATCCGAGATTTTCATCCGTTTACCGTGTGGATTCCTCCGATTGTGGTGTATTACCTGGCTCAAAAGGTTCCGTCTTGGGAGGTTCCCACCTTCCTGGAGCAACGTCCCTTGTACGGGGTTCGGGTGGTGGTCACGCGAGCCCGTCATCAAATCTCCTCCTTCGTGCGCCGTCTACGGGAGTTGGGGGCCGATGTGCTACCTATCCCTACCATCCGAATCGAACGAACTGCCAAGATGGAGGTTCTGGATGAGGCCATCTCCGGGCTGAATGCTTATGACTGGGTGATTTTTACGAGTGTCAATGGGGTCAATGCCTTCTTTGAACGGTTCTTTGAACGATTTGAGGATATGCGGGATTTTGGAGGGGCGCGGATTGCGGCGGTAGGTCCTGCTACGGCGGCCCGTCTGAAAGAGTTGCGACTGATGGTGGATCTTATCCCCAAAGACACCACGGCGGCAGGGATCGCCAAAGAGCTGGCCGAGTTTATGAGCATTGAGAATCTGCGGGTCCTCCTCCTTCGAGCCGAAAATGCGACTTCGGACCTGCCCCAAGTCTTAGAAGACAAAGGGGCGATTGTGGATGATATCCCTTGCTATCGCACCCTTCCGGAACCCCCGGAAGAGACCATTGCCACACGGATTCTTATGGAACAAGGGGCTGATTGGTTGACGTTTTTCAGTGGATCAAGTGTAGAGCATTTTCATGAACGGTTTCATTTGCCCAAACTGTTGGAACGATTTCCTCAGATGCGGATTGCCACCCTGGGGCCGCAAGCTACCCATGCTTTGCAGAGATTGGGCATTGAACCCACAGTAGAGGTTTCTCCTCATACGATGGAGGCGATGGTAGAGGCTCTTCAAGAGGCCGTTCAGACCGAAAAGAAAAAATCGACGTAGGCTCAACAAATTTTTTAGGCGTTTCATGGAAAAGAGCAAAAACGAACTAACCTTATGAGGAAAAAATAAAGGGAGAGCTCAACGATGCGTTTTATTGGGGGAATTATCGAAAAACTTCAGCGGCATCCAAAACGGATCGTCTTTCCCGAAGGGGATGAACCTCGTGTGCTGCAAGCAGCTCGACAGTTTCTTGCACTCCGATTAGGGGCTCCGATCCTGATTGGAGATCGCACACGAATCAAGCGGCTGGCCGAGGAGCTGAATGTGCCGTTAAAAGAGATTCATATCATCCATCCACCGGAGAGTGACGAGTTGGAACTGTTTGTGGATCGATTTTATAAGCTTCGGCGGGAGAAAGGGATTCGGAAAGATGAGGCAAGGGAAGCCATGCTTCAACCGCATTATTTTGCGGCGATGATGGTGGCTATGCATCGAGCCGATGGCATCGTAAGTGGGATGCGTGAGTTTGGTGGGTCCGTACTACGTCCCCTCTTGCAAGTCATTAAATTAGCCCCTGAATGCAAAACCGCCAGTAGCTGCACGATCCTGGAAGTCGACGACTCACGCATTGGAGAGAACGGAGTGTTGTTTCTGGCAGACTGCGGGGTCATCCCGGATCCCACCATGGAACAACTGGCTGAGATTGCCGTTTCTACCGCGCGGCTTGCCCGGCATCTCCTCGGCGTACGACCTCGTGTCGCCCTACTCTCTTTCTCTACCCATGGCAGCACGATTCATCCTATGACCAACAAAGTCCGAGCTGCGACTGCATTGGCCAAACAACGGGCCGCTGAGCTGGGAATCGACGCTGACTTTGACGGGGAGCTCCAGGCCCACGTCGCCTTGGTCCAAGAGATCGCTCAAAAATACCTAAAAAACAACCGCGTCGCCGGCCGAGCCAGTGTCCTGATCTTTCCCGATTTGAACGCCGGGCATATCGCTGCCCACCTTTTACCCGTCCTGACCCGAAGCAATGTCTACGGCCAAATCCTGCTCGGTCTGGATCGTCCGGCCGCTCATGTCTCTCCCGGCATGAGCGTCCATGACCTGGTTGGCGTAGCTGCCATCGTCGGGGTTCAAGCCGTGGATTATCATCTGCTTTATCCCAGTGCCGGCCGGCGATATCCAGGTGAAGAGGAAGAAGAGCTATAACCTCCTTTTCAACTTGGCTCAAAAGTTCTTTCGCCTCATTCATGAACCGGAAGGAAATTTGCATCATCTTCAATCCGACGGCCCGCGGCAGTCGGGCCCAACGGTTTCGAGAATGGTTGCACCGTCTGGAAGGGGTGGCACTTTTTCCGACCGAATATGCCGGTCATGCTACCCAACTGGCCTTTGAGGCAGTTCAAAAAGGCTATACCACTATTGTTGCGGCTGGAGGAGACGGAACCGTCAGTGAAATCGTCGCCGGACTGGCCAAAGATGCTTCCATCCTAGATCGCACCAGGCTGGGGATCATTCCCCTGGGCACGATCAATGTCTTTGCCAAGGAACTGCAAATTCCAGAACAGTTGGACGCTGCCTGGCAGGTAATTGAGGAGGGACAGATCCGACAAGTGGATTTACCGGTGCTCGAAGCCCGATCCAAGGA